>JAFCDB010000020.1:351-18813 GCA_017609885.1 Candidatus Pacearchaeota archaeon | reverse complement strand
AAGTTTAAATTGTTTACAGCCGTGTTCCATCTGTATTTCATGGTAGTTTACCTCCTTTATTTTATTAGGGGAGGTAAACTTCCTTTTTAGAATTATTTTTTAGACACGCTCCTAGAAAATATTAAAAACAGTGAGCTTGTTTTAGCTCACTGAATCATTCAGTGTAGTTGAAACTTTCTCAAACTAAATAAATGTTGCGGTGTGCGAACGCGCTCTGCGCGGAGGAAAAATGAAACAAAAATTG
This sequence comes from Candidatus Pacearchaeota archaeon, assembly GCA_017609885.1. Lineage (GTDB taxonomy): Archaea > Nanobdellota > Nanobdellia > Pacearchaeales > GW2011-AR1 > JACPLR01. The sequence goes on along the minus strand of JAFCDB010000020.1, from coordinate 18,569 downwards.
TTGGTTAGTGAGAGCTATGGGAAGTTTGAAAGTAAATATGAAAGGGGCAATCATTATGTAGGTGTTTCGATGTGGGAGTTTGAGTGGTGCCCGAAATATCGATATAAGATGTTTCGGAAATGGAAATATAAAAAAATGGCAGAGGCGTGTATTCGGCGCGTAGCGTCGAAACATAGAATAAAATGGATAGAGTTAGATGTGCAGCCTGAACATGTGCATGGAACAGCGATGATTCCGATGACAATGTCTCCATCGCAGGCACTCCATAAATTAAAGGGAATTTCTGCGAGATTGTTTTTTCTAAACTGTCTGAATGCAAGAAAAGATATTTGAATGGACATCTTTGGAGTCGCAGAAAATTTGCTGCATCATTGGGATTTATCCAAATTGAAGTTGCAAATAACTATGTGAAAAATCAGGATGTACATCATGGAACTGTTTGGATCGACTAGTAATTAAGCGTGAGGGAAGCCACACTCCGCCGAAAGCGGATCGCGAACAGGAGGGTGGATTGGTGGAGGTGTGAGCGATGGAGGATGTCACTTTTGTGATAAGTTTTGTAATTTATATTTTATTTTTTATCTTAAATTTAGTAAGTTTGATAAGAGTAATTAAAAATATAGAATTGAAAGGAAAAAATATTCTCATTGATCAGGTTAATCTTCTCTTTATTATTAATTGGATTTCTCATTTTTTCTATTTTGAACGCATCATTCTAATATTCAATCAAATTTTTAAACTCCAAAATCATTTATTTATATGAGCAATGATATTAAAAATATCAAAGTAAAAAAAGGTGATAAGAAATTAACAGCTTCGGAAATAAAACGCAGTATTAGAATTTTCTCTTTGCTTTGCAGTATTTTTATTTTAATTGTCGGATTTTTTTTCTCATACCAGTTTTTAAATTTTAATAACACATTAGCAGTAATTATTCTTTCAATGTTTATTGCAACTTCTTTTTTAATTAATAAAAAGATTTACAATTTTGGGGTGAGGAGAACAGGGAAAAAATACCCCTGGCTTTTGAATGAGCTTATGACTGTTGAAATTAAATCGAAAAAAATAATCACACTTTCTCTATTAACTATTATTTCTCCAATTATTTTCTTTGTTATCTTTATTTTAGTTTTGGTTCCAAATATTGATGTTGTCGAGGCTGATGTAATTATTTTAGGAGCTCATCGTGGAAATAGCGTTGATTATATTGAAAATACTCTTCCGGCGTTTCAGGATGCTGTAGATAATGATAGATACAAATTTATAGAATTTGATGTCCAGTATACTAAAGACAAGCAAATTGTTGTTCATCATGATTTAACTTTATGGAGACTGCAGGGAAAAAAGAATAGGATAAGTGAATTAACTTATGAAGAACTTAATAATATAAGTGATTATCATATTCCTCTTTATTCGGAAGTAATGGAAATTGTAGCTGGAAAAAAACCTTTGAATATTGAAATAAAGTCGCAGGGAAATTTGAGTGACGACGAAATGCTTTCAGATTTTGTAATTACAGATTCTAAAGAAAGAGGAATTTTTGAGAGCATTTTGTTTAGTTCTATTTCATCAGATATTTTAGAATATATTGCAGAAGAACATTCCGAAGCAAAAACTGGAAAAATTTATTGGATTGATGAAAGCAGTTTCCTGAATTTTGATTCATTTACTTCTTCAATGTATTTAGAAATGGAAATGATTAATGCAGATTATCTTATGTTGCATGGAAGCAACATTAGGAATTATTATTCTTTGAAAAGAACTAAACCAGAAAATTATACAATTGTTTTTTGGTATTTTACTGACGAAATATATATTATAGGGTCAAATCCTTCAAACTGGATTAGCGAATTCACAGAGCCGACAATTGGAGGAAAGAGTATTTGGGAAAGAATTAAAGAAAAAATTAACGCAAGAAACTGGGTTTTGAAATTTGGGAAAAAGGAAATTGTGCATTCTAATAAAGAGGTGTGTGCTTGGTGGTGTGTGTGATTTTTTTAATTAAGAAAATTTTAAAAACTCTCGGTAATATAAAAAACTAAGGGCCCATAGTCCAATGGTAGAATACTTCGTTTGCAACGAAGAGACCCGCGTTCGATTCGCGGTGGGTCCATTCTATGAAATATAAAATACGAATTAAAGACAGAAAAGTTTTGGTGAGTTTGAGAGATGGAAAAATTCCATATTATGTTTATTGCAGAGAGAAAAACAGAATTGTCAGAGAATTAGATAGAGAATATGGCAGGGGGAATTGGGAATTTGAAAAAATAAAGGCGCAGATTAAAATACTTGGAGAATGGGATTTGGAAAATAAAAGGTAATATTTCTTTCAGTATCTTTGATGAACATTTGTCATTTTGGAATTCCTGATTCCCACTAACTTCGACTTTGTCAAATACCCGCTCTTTCCCCGCCCTATCCGCCACCCAAAAAATAGGGAATTCTAAATTTATTTATAACTTTTAAAGATACTGTAAAGAAAAGAAACATTTAAAAAAGCTTTTTTTCTTGACATAGTAAATGGTAATCAGAAAATATTCATACTGCGGTTCTCTAAATAGTGAGAATTGTGTGAGTTAGTTCTGGTTGTTGTTTTGTCGTCGCGAGACAATGGAGAAATTGAAAATGAAACATACAAGAATAATCAATAAGAAGATTGAAAGACCTGCAAACTATGGATTAATAGCAATTGAATTACTTTTAGGAGCGACAGGATATACCATTTTGGTAGGAAGTTCGATGAAAATCGGAGATGGGCAATATAATATAGCAAATGAAAAAGCTCAATTAGGATTGTTAACTCTTGCAAATGCAGGTTCACTAGATTTACTCAGAAGAATAATATAATATTCACCCAACATCAGTTGGTGAAACACGAATGAACCTCCTTACCTAAAAAGTTCGGGGGGGAGTGGAGACTTATAGTCAATGAGGCGAGTAGGAAAACATACTTCCCACTTAAATGGAAGTAAATTTTAAATTTATTTTCAGGAGAGTGTGGATCCTATTAAGCTGTTAGACAGATAGCTTGGTTCGAGTTGCGACGAAGGACGTGGCAAGCTGCGAAAAGTCTGAGCGAGTTGCACGCGAGCTTTGAACTCAGAATGTCCTAATGCGACAACGTTGTATTTATACAAGGCAGAGATGCCGGTGTACCCAGGGAATTGAAACATCTTAGTACCTGGAGGAACAGAAAATAATAATGATTCCCCTATTAACGGCGAGTGAAAAGGGAACAGGGCGAGCCGAATCTTTTCTTGAAAGAGAAATAGAAATGTGGTGAGGATAACTTCTAAGTGCAAGTATCAAAGTAATCTGGAAAGATTTACCGTAGAGGGTGATAGTCCCGTAGATACAAGCATACAAGGTTCCTTAAAAGAGTAGGGCTTCCTGGATTGGAGGTCTGAATATTGGAGGATTAACTCCAAACCCTAAATACAAACTCGAGTCCGATAGTGTACTAGTACCGCGAGGGAAAGCTGAAAAGTACTCTTATCAGAGAGTTAAAAGACTTGAAATCTAACAGTTACAGTTTGTTACGGCATTACGGTGTTGTAACGTACGTTTAGAAAAATGGGCCAGGGAGTTATTTTATGTGGCGAGATTAAATTGTAGTCATAGCGAAAGCGAGTGTGAAAGCGCGCGAGTCACATGGGATTGACCCGAAGCCAGATGATCTAATCATGAGCAAGGCGAAGTTTTTAGAAATAAGGATGGAGGCCTGAACCGTTGTTGTGTGCATGCACTTGGATGACTTGTGATTAGGGGTGAAAAGCCTATCTAATCTGGCGATGGCTGGTTCCAGTTGAAATATGCCTAAGTATAGTCTTACCTAGTTTGTGTACGAGGTAAAGCACGGATCGAATTTGCAGACTCGAAAGAGTACGGGATTCATTCCAACTCAGAATTTGTACACTGCGTAAGGTAGGAAACGGGGGCGGGGCGTAAGGTCCCGTTCCGAAACCCGAACAAGGGAGACCAAAGTTAAGGTCCCAAAATGTATGTTAAGTGTTATTGAAAGGTGTCTTGAACCTGAGACATCAGGGAGGTAGGCCCAGAAGCAGCCATCCTTTAAAGAAAGCGTAACAGCTCACCTGTCGAGGCTCGAGGCCCTGAAAATGGACGGGGCTAAACATACTACCGATACTTTGGAGGCATCCAGTTAAATTGTGTTGAGAAATTTTTGTTATTTTTAACAAAAATTTCAGTAGAGAAAAGTTTAAATAAGGAGAAATTAGGAAATTATATGGTAAAAAAAATTGTATTATATCATGGAAGTTTAGAAGAGTTGAATTCTAGAGATCCTAATAAACAATATAGATTTGCTGAAGAACTTTCATATGTTTCTTCAAAACCAAAATTTATTGAAGATATTGATAATGTTGAGGAGATAACCTCAAATGGATGGGATGGACTTGTAAACAAAAGATGTTTTTCATTTCCTAGTTCTAGTATTATTGGTTATCTTGAAGGTACTCCAATAATAAGGGTAGAAAATTAATTTCACAAATTCATATTCAATTATTTCTCAACACAATCGGATGTTCTGGTAAACTGGTGTGTTCATTGTGCAGAAGCGTTCTCGAGAGAGTGCGTGGAACGATGAGCAATACAAATCCTGGCTGGAGTAGGATCAGATTTTCCTGGGAATGGAAAAGACCGTAAGAGCACGGTTTCCTTGGCGCTATAAATTATCCAAGGGTTAGTCAGCTCCTTAGTCGTATCTTAACCGAGTGCGACGATGGACATCAGGTTAATATTCCTGAACTTTTTTAATTTGTTATGTCCCGAGGTTGCTTTAGGATAGGTAGGGTGGCGAAAGCCACTTTGGTTTAGAAACTTGTTTAGCGTAATGCATAGATGCAAGAGAATGAATCGACGAGAACTACTGATTCCAGGAGCCAGTGAAAAGTTTCGTGAATAGAATTAAATTAGCTGTACCAAGAACCGACACAGGTGCTCTGGCTGAGTAGGCCAAGGTCTGTAAGGGATAAACTGATTAAGGGAATTCGGCAATCTAGCCCTGTATCTTCGGTAGAAGGGGTGTCTATATATGTTTCTGATTTATTAGAGGCATAAGTAGATCTCAGTAACAAGGACTGCCCGACTGTTTATCAAAAACGTAGCCGAATGCTAATCTGAAAAGACGTGTATATTCGGTGAGACCTGTCCAGTGGTGGTGTCTGAAACTCCTTTTCAAGGGAGCTAATGCCCATCAAACGGCGGGGGTAACTATGACCCTCTTAAGGTAGCGTAATACCTTGTCGTCTGAATGGCGACTTGCATGAATGGTTTAATGAGGTGGTCGCTGTCCCTAATCAGGACCTTCTGAAATCATTGACCGGTGAAAAGGCCGGTGGTGTCAAGTGGGAAGCTAAGACCTTGTGGAACTTTACTGCAGCTTGTTGTTGTAAATATTTAAACGATGCAGAGTATAGGTGGGAGCGTCGAGACTTGTCCTCTGGGGCAAGTGGAGCACCAATGTAATACCACCCACCGTTTGAGTATTTGCTCACCCTCTTTGAGGGGACAGCAGCATGTGGGCAGTTTGGCTGGGGCGGCACCCTGCAGAAAATATATCTGTAGGGCACAAAGATAAGCTCATCCAGGGTGGAAATCTGGAGTTGAGTGCAAGAGCAAAAGCTTATCTGACTGTATTTCGAACAGCAAGAAATGCAGGAGCGAAAGCTGGTTCTAGCGAACCTTCGAGAATTTTTAATAGATTCCGAATGTGACAGAAAAGTTACCCCAAGGATAACAGGCTTGTCGCGCCCGATAGTCCGTATTGACGGCGCGGTTTGGTACATCGCTGTCGGCTCTTCCTAACCTGGTAGTGCACAAGCTACCAAGGGTGCTGGAGTTCACATATTAAAAGGGATCGTTAGCTGGGTTAAGAACGTCAACAAAAAACCCAGACGATTCATGTGAATAACGAGTTAACACAAACACGGCGTTGCTTCGCAGTAATGCGATGAAAAATAAAATCAGCTCATATCGGTGAAACCTAACACTTTTTTGGATTTGAAACTTGATTATGGTAGAAAATTAATTAAACAAAGAAGTCATGGCAATACCGAGGGAAGATGAAATTTATGGATTCGATAATACTTGTATATATCGCAGGATTCTTAGATGGAGATGGTAGTATCTTTTTTCAAATAATTCCAAGAAATGATTACAAACAAAAATTTCAGATAAGAAGTTCAATTGCTTTTTATCAAAAAACAGAATACAAAGAAATTTTGGAGTGGTTAAAAGAAATATTTGGAGCAGGATATATACGTCATCGAAAAACAGGAATTAGCGATTACACAATTGTTGAATCAAAAAAAGTAAGAAAAATATTATTACTTCTGCAACCATATGTTAGATTAAAGAAAAAACAAACCGAGCTTGGATTAGAAATATTAGATAAGTTAGATACTAAAAAATCTGATGAAGATTTTTTAGAGATTTGTAAACTTGTCGATAAATTTAAAGAAATAAATTATTCTAAGAAAAGATCAATAACATATGAGAATGTAAATAAATTTTTATCCCCGTAGAGACTTCGCGCATGCGCGCGGGAGTTTTACTGAGTAAACAGGTAAAGCTAAGACGCTGATCTCCTATTGCAAGAATAGGATGAAGGTATAGTCCATGCCAATTCGAAAGATTGGATTAACATACGTGAGACAGTTTGTATGATATCTACTTGACATGTTGTTGTTTGAGTGGAACGAGTATTTAGTACGAGAGGAACGGTACTTGGATGCCTCTGGTGGATCTGTTGTTACGAGCATGCAGAGCAGCTACGCATTGAATGGATAAGTGCTGAAAGCATCTAAGCACGAAGCCATCCGCAAAACGAGACAACTTAGGCCGTCGCAGAAGACGACGTTGATAGAACTGGGATGTAAGTATCAAGGCAACGAGATATTCAGTCCGCAGTTACTAATAGCCACACTTGTATGTTTTCCTACTCGCTTTTTGATTTTGAGTATATAAATTTTTAAAGAAACTAACCATAAATTGTAAATACCTTAAATTTTATTAAATTTTATGGAAAAAGTAACTATGAATAAAGAGACTTTTGCTAATTTAATTAAAGTAAAAGAAGAATTTGATTTAATAGTTGAATCTATAGAATTATCAAATGACCCGGAAGTAATGGAATCTTTGATGAGATCTGAAGAGCAAATAAAAAATAGGGATTTTGCAGATTGGGATGAGTTACAAAATTCTTCCAACTAATTTGCAGTTATTGATTTGTTATTTTCAGAATTAATTTTTTAACCACCTTCTAAAAAGCCATTGTAATGCTTTATATTCTTCTCTTTGAGCATATCTTTCTTCAAATAAGATACTGTCACCAAATTTTTCTTTAACCGCGGCTAATAAATCTAAAAAGTAAAATTTAATTTCTCCCTCATCCACAATCTTTCGATGAACGCAAATTGCAAGATATTCAGGCTTTGGTTAAACCATTAAATTTTTGAATGAACATTTTTCTCAATTCCCTACCCGCCCGCCCAGCATTGCTCGACATGATTTGTCTCGCAATGTAGATTTTAAATTGAGAAAAATGTTATATATCCTATGATTTCACCAAAGCTGATATTCATAATAGTTAAATAATAATGTATCATAATCTAAACTTATTTCTCTCCAACCATCTTCTTTAATGCCCCCCTTTTAATTCTTTTATATATCTCCTCTCTATATTCATTTAATTTAATTCTTAGTTCCCTTTCTTGTTTTACTACTTCGTTAAAAATAATTTTTTGATTTAAACTTTGATTTGTCTTTATAGTTTTATAGATTAGGACTACAGAAATAAGAGTTAAGATTACAAAAATTAAGTTAATAATTGCAATAGTAATTTGAATAACTAAACTAGAATCTATAAGAGCGACCCCATCCTTTTTTGGATTTTTTCACGCTCTTTTTTTTAGTTGGTTTTTTCTTTACTGGTTTTTTTGCAGATTTCTTTTTTGTAATTATCATAAGAATTTAGATATTTTAAAGTTTATATAATTATTTGTTCACTGATTTGTTAATTCTCAAACTCCAAAAACGGGTCATCAATCACAATCTCATATGCCTCAGCATCACTCGCCCCAACATAAAGCACAGCTGTTCCATCATCTTTTCGGACAATTCCCCCAGGATACAAAACATTTTGGAGTTCAGAAGTTTTTGCCGAGCCAGAAGGCAAATCTTTCCGCCGTGCAATTATTTTCAATCCCTGAATTTCTTTTTTCTCAACATCAAAAACAAAAACAATCGGATAATAGTTTTTGTTTTTTCCACCTCCCTCGCCGTCCCCATTAGAATAATTCGCAATATGTCCCAAAACTCCAATCTTCCCATTTTTCAATTTAATGATTTGATTAACTCCGCCCCATTCTCCCTCAGCGAAATTATTTTTTATTAAAGGAGCTTGTAAAATGTTTTTTGAAGTTAGTTCTTTGAGAGAATTTATGATAGTGAAACCTATTTTTCTATTTTTGTTTCCTGTTTTTGGGCGGGTGAAAATTGCAATTTTATTATTATATTCTATGAATCTTATTCCTTTCATCCCCCAAGGTCCGTTGAAAAGTTTTTTTATTGATTTGAAATTTTTTGTTTGGTAAAATATTGTTCTCCATTTTAGTTTGTCTTTTGTTTTTTTTATTTTAACTCCCCCGATAATAATTGAATTGTCAAAATTGAAGATAAAAGGGTCTTGGAGATTTTTGAAAATTGGGATGGACTTGTTTGGAATGTAAGAATCTTCTGATTTTTTGAAAAACATCACTTTTGAGTTATCTTCGCGGTCTCTGCTTTCGACTCGTCCTAGAATATATTCTCTTCCATTAAACTCAAATGGAGAGGTTGTATTGTACACATCTTTTTTTCCAACTCCTTTAAATTTCATTTTCCGACAAGAACGAACACTAAAAGAATCATATTCCTTCAACAATTGACTAATACTTTTCAAAGCCATATAAAAAAATAACTAAACAAGTAAATAAAAGTATCTCTAATATTTCTGTAACTTAAAGGTTTACATCAGAAAGATTTAAATAATAACTTTTTTCTAAAACAATATGGCATTTAATGTTAGATATATAGCAAGTTATCCTCCTGAACGGTGCGGTATTGGAACATTTACAAGAGATTCTGCCAGTGCCATGCAGGATTTTACAGGAGAGGTTAATTCAATTCGCATAGCAGCTATTGACAGAAGTCATGGAAAAAACGTATATGAAATTCCTGTAGACTTGGTAATAGACCAATTTGATCCAGATTCTTGGTATTATGGAGCTGCAAGAATATTGCAACGTGCATACGAGAGAAAAGATCCCACAATCATCGTAATGCAACATGAAAATGGTTTAGATCCTAACCCTAGTATAATGGATATTGATCCTAATTGGAAAAGTAAAGGGAAAAATTATGTTAATCTTGCTAAACTTTTCAAAAATAGTGGCCCCAGAGTTATTACCTTAGCTAATTTGCACACAGTTCCTGGAAATCCTTCAGAGCACCAAAAAACTACGTTGCAGGAATTATCAGAGTATTGTGATGGGATAATTGTGCCCGCACGCAGAGCATTAGATGTTTTAACAAATGAACCATATAATATTCCTTCGACAAAATTGAAACATATAGACCATGGAATAAGAATAGAGGACATCTCGTCATTTGACCAAACCGAAATAAAAATTAAACACGGTTTTGATAATGTTCTTTTAATTACAACTCTTGGATTAAAATCATTAAATAAAGGCATTGATTTTGGGATTGAGGCTTATGGAAAATTCCTTAATGAAAATTTTCAACCAGAATCTGAACAAAGAAGTAAAATATTATATCTAATTGCTGGAGAGTATCACCCTAATTTCATAAAAGAATATGAAAAAGAATATGCTGAATCTGAAGAACGTATACGAAAAGCATTTGAAAAAGCAAACGTTAAAGTTTTGAAAGCATCAAATTTAGAAGAAATTACAGAAGAAAGTGTTGCAAAGCATGATGTAATAATTTTAGAGGATTTTCTTAGTGAAGAGCTTTTACGGGAGCTTTATGTTGCAAGCGATATTATTATGCTGCCTTATCGTAATTCTGAACAAATGTCCTCTGGAATTTTATCTGATGCAGTTGGAACCGGAAGACCAGTTATTGCTACGAAGTTTGAACATGCAATTGAATTATTACATGACTCAATCTCTATTGGTCATGGATTAAGAGGAAAAAATATCCAATCCAAAGGTCTATTAGTTGATTTAAGAGGAAAATGGAAGAATAATCCTGTTGTAAATCAGCTCGCAGAAGGCCTTGAATATCTTGTTTTTAATGAAGATACCAGACTAAAAATAGGAAGTAACGCGCGCAGAAAAGGTATAGATATGATGTGGCCCAATGTTACTAATGACCTCATAAAACATTATATGATACCTATTTTAGAAGAGCGTATGACACGGAAAAGTAAATCGCCAATACTGACAAGTGAAAATCGCAAAACACTGCAAGCCATTAAATAACTTAACAAAGATTTGGCACCTTCATTCAAATTCAATCTTTTTAGAGTAATGCCCTAATAAACTCTCCTGAATTTTTATCAAAATTTTATTTTTTCAAATTAGGTATATTTCAAACTTACTCTGCTACCAAAAAAGCCCACCAAGGCTTCGAAGTCTCAATAACCTCACCACTCTCAGCATCAATTTCTGTAGAAACTTTCATCCCCATTTTAAAAATTCCTAAAAACTTACCTTGTTTTTCAGATTCAATATGATAAACAACCATAGGAACATTTTTATGAACACTCTCTTTTAATTCTATCCTCGTTAAATTTTGAACTCTCAACCTTTCACGAGCAATTTCTTTTGCTTCTTTTGAAGAAATTCTAAGTTCCTTTCTCTCCTGATTTGAAAGTCTGATTTGGATTGTTGATTGTCCACTTTCTTCTTCAACCTCTATTTCAAGCTCTTCATCAATTTTAACTTCTGTTTCTTCTTCCTCACCTTGACACTCTCCCTCATAATCTCCCTGTGCCAAATGCGCTCTAAGTGCAGATGCTCCAACAGTTATTGTATGGGCGTTAGAAGGATTTCTTGAGGGGATGTGGCAGATTGTTATTTTTTCATCCATTAACTCATTATTTTTGTCATCCTTGCCTTCATTATCATTATCTCCAGATAATCCAATTACTTCTAAAGTTGCAGTAGGTGTCTCTAAATTCATATTAGTACTTTTTAATTCTAAAATTATATTAGTAAATTCTAATTTTACTTGTTCACTTTTTAAAAGAGTAACTTGTTCTTCATAATTTGGACAAGAGTTATCAACACATCTATAATTTATTGTCAGATCGATATTAGAAGCAGTATTGGTGCACATTGTCACACCATTTTCTTCAACACAGAAACTACCTATAATATTGGTTATTTCTATTATTTCCTTTAAAGTATAGAAAATATCTTCTTGTTCAACAATAAAGGAATCTCCAGAATCATAACAATTGCCCTCATATTCTACCATTTGACAATTAGTAGTTTCTCCTTCATTTCCAGGACTTTCATTTCCCTCAGCTAAAACAAATCCCAAACTAAACACAATTCCAAATACTAAAATTACTAACATAAAAATTGTTATTACTTTGTTCATATAAAAAACAAAGATATTTCATATTTAAATGTTTTGAAGACTTCAATCTTGTTTGAAGTTCCTCCACTTAACAACATAAACTTTATCCCCTTTTCTAACTTTTTCTTCCATAGGAATAGTTGCAACCTCTCCTCTTTTTGCCACTTTCATAGGTTTTCCTTCAACAAAAATACTTTCAACTTTCCCTTTTACAACTCCTGTTGTTTTTCCAATTACCAAAATTTTATCTCCAATCTCTAATTTTTCTTTCTGCAAAAAAATTTCGGCAATTCCTGCCTTAGGAAAATAATGTTTTACTAATCCTATGAAATGTTTTTGTTTTGTTGCCTGGCTCCCATAATTCCCTGCCCATTCACCAAGCTTTTTCCCTAAGTAATACCCCCCATACCAAAATCCGCGATTGAAAACTTCACTTAATTGTTTTTCATAGTATTTGATTTTCTTTTGCGTTAATTTTTTATTCAAAAAATCTTCAACCGCCTTTTTGTAAACCGAAGTAACAACATAAACATAATCAGGACTCCGCCCTCTCCCCTCAATTTTCAAAATGCTAACACCAGACTTCAAAATCTCCTTAATAAAACGAATTGTACATAAATCTTTTGGAGACATGATGTAGTTATTTTCTATTTTTAGTTCATCCCCTGTCTCCTCATCTTTTACAATATACTTTCTTCTGCATGCCTGCAAACAATCTCCCCGATTCGCAGAGTGATTATACTGCGCCAGAGATATATAACACTTTCCAGAAATCGAAACACATAAAGCACCGTGAATGAAAATTTCAATTTTAATTAATTTCCCATTTGGGCCCTTTATTTTTTGTTTTTTTATTTGGTTGCATATTTTTTTTATTTGTTCTAAAGTTAATTCTCTTGCTAGCACTATGACGTCGGCAAATTGGGAGTAGAATTTTACAGCCGCGATATTTGAGATGTTTGTCTGCGTAGACATATGAACCTCTAAGCCAATTGAATTTGCATATTTTATTACTGCCATGTCGCAGGCAATTACTGCAGAGAGTTGGGCTTTTTTTGCTGCATCGAGGATTTTTTTCATTAGTTTTATGTCGTTGTCATAAATTATTGTGTTTAAAGTTAAGTAAGATTTTATATTATTTTCTTTACATATTTTTGATATTTTTTTGAGGTCTTTTAATGTGAAGTTTGCTGCGGAGCGAGAACGCATGTTTAATTTTGAGATTCCGAAATAAACTGAATCAGCGTCGGCTTTTATGGCAGCTGCTAGGGATTCGTAGCTTCCGACAGGGGACATTATTTCTGGGAGTTTCATTTTAATTAACTTCACTTTTAATCTTTTTCAAATATTTCTTCCAATCTTTATAATCTTTTTTTCTATCTAAAAAACAAATAAGAATTATATTTGGTTCAATAATTACATAGATTAGACGAGTTTCTTTTGATTGGATGTTTAAACGAACTCTAAAGAGTTTTGAAATATATTTAGTATTGAGTCGTTTATATCGATAAGAGTTCTGTTTAATTAGTTGGATTTTATCATAAACAATTCTTTTAGATTTTTTATTAAGCTTATCGAATTGTTTTTTAAATTCTTCTAAAGATTTTAATTGATGAATCATTTTAGGGAACTAAATAGTTCTTCTTCTGAAATAAGTTTATTGTTTTTAATTGAGTAAATTGTCAACGCTTCAATTAATTCAATTTCTTGGTCTGTAAATGTCTCATCAAATTCACTTTCCTCAAATATTTTTTCTCGCATGCATTCTGCAATAAGTTCCTGCATATTTCTATAACCATAGTTTCGTGCAAATCTTTCAGCAGCTTTAGCTAAATTACTTGAGATTTTCAAATTAATTTGTTTTGTTTCCATGATATCTATAGGTAGCTAAAGGCATTTATATACTTTTCTATTTTATCTCCTTCCGATAACCCAAATAAACCTCTCCTAACTTCCTCGTTCTCATCTTAACAACCTTCGAATCTAACTGTTTTAACTTACTCGCTTCAGTCCCTGCCCTCGAAGAAAAAGCAGAAACATTCAAAACCTCAGGCTTTATTTTTTTAATTAATTCTAATGTCTTTTTAAAATCCTCTCCACTTTCAGTTGGAAAACCAACAATAATGTCTGTTGCAATTGTAGAATCAGGAAATTTGGCACGAGGAAATTTCCTACGAAATTCCAAAACAATCTTCTCAAAATCCTTAACACTATGCCCTCGCTTCATCTCTTTCAAAACTCTATTTGAACCACTTTGAATTGGGATGTGGATGAATTTTTGGATTTTTGGCGATTCATAAATTTTTAGAAGTTTGTTGAGGTATTTTTTTAGATATTGAGGATTCATCATCCCAATACGAATTTTATAATCTCCAGAAACTTTAATTAATACAGAAAGCAAATCAGTTAAATCATTTCTTAAATCAAATCCCCAACACCCATTATCCTGCGAAGTTAAATAAATTTTTTTACATCCTTCTTCGATGGCTTTTTCTAATTCTTTTTTTATTTTTTCTTTTGGATATGATTTTAGTTCTCCTTTTGCTAATCGCGTTGCGCAGTAAGTGCATTTATTCAAACAGCCCTGTGAAATTTGAATTATCGCAATGTTTTTGTTTTTTTTAATTAGTGGCTGATTTAAACGGGAAAGGTTTTTTGTATCTTGGATGATTATTTTTGGGAATTGTTTTTTTAAATCAAGTGTTTTTGTTAAACAACCCGCTACAACTATTTTTTTTGTTTTGTAGTTTTCTTTTATGTAGTGCAGAATTTTTGATTGTGTTTTGTTTTTTACAGTGCAGGAATTTATTAAGATTGTGTCTGCTCTTGCTTCTTTTTTTTCAATAGCATGGCCTTGGGATTTGAATTGCGCTGCCAAAATCTCAGAGTCATTTATGTTTGCCTGGCAGCCGTAGGTTTTTATGTAGATTTTCATATAGATATTGAAAAATATAAGTATTTATAAATTTTGAAAGAAGGGCTGGTTAATGATAAAGAAAAAATTTAAAAAATTACTTTTAGGAACTTTATTTGCTGGGTGTATTGGGTGCGCGACTTTTGAATCTTCCATTAAACAAACAGAAGTTACTGAAAAATTTCAAAAAAAAAGAATATAATGATTCATATTTCAAATTACCAGTTTCTAGAATATCAGAAATTAAAGATTTAGAGGAAGCTATTGCCGATAAAATTATAACACTAGAACAAATGTGCCAGGAACTTGCAAATTCTAGAAACATAATTTTTTCAGATGTTCATTTTTCAAAAAAACAAAAATCACATATTGTTAAAATTCTTGAAGAAATGGGAGATAATTATGTTGCCGGGATGGAACTATTTAGAAGAAATCATAAGAGAAATTTGAGGAAATATTCTAAGGGAAAAATTAGTCAAGAGGAATTATATTCAAGAATTGGATATACTTTTTTAATGGAATCTTATGGGGACTTTGGTTACAAGGATGTTGTAACTTATTTAGGGAGCAAAAATATTAAAATAATTGGAATAAACCATCCAATGACTAAGAAACTTGAGAAATTTCTAAGAAAAATGGAAGAAGAGGGAAAGAGGCCGCCATTTGATTATCCCGAAGGAACAAGTGAGGAAGATTTAAATTTTGCAGATTTTTATTTACGGGATAAATATGTTGCTGAAATTAGTGATGATTTCCCTAAAAGGCCATTTGTAATTATTATTGGAGCGAATCATTGTGTTGAAGATCATTTGCCAAGGATGATTAAACAAAAGTCTGGGATTGATCCTAGTGTTGTTGAGTGGAATCTTGAGGATTTTGAGGAGTATGGGGGAGATGTGTTTGTTAATGACGAATCATATAATAAATTGAGAGAGAGGATTGGATGAGGAAAATGTGTTAAAGATTGGAAATGATTATTTTATCAATTATAGATGGAGTCAAGATGAAATTCAAGATGAAATTCAAGATGAAATTCAAGATTACTTATTATTAGTTAGATAAAATTTTTATTTTTTGGATTTGATTTAAGAAAGTTATATACTTGATGTTGAGGAATTTAATGGGAAGATAGCTTAGATTTCCAGCTCATATCCTGTTTCTCCGTTTTTTCCTCTGATTTTTTTCCATAAAGCATTTGGATAACGGTAGATTAAATGTTTGAGTAGTCCGAAATGTTTATCTAATAATGTTGTCGCGCCTTTTTTATTGTCAATAAGAACTTTTATTTTCATTTTCACCTCCTTATTTTTCTGAGGGAAATTTTCTTTAAAAGAAAAACTATTTTCTGATATATATTTTTGCGGATAAGGATATTTATATAGCGAGTAATTTTTGAGGGGTGGTATGGAATTTTTGAGTGGTAAAAGTTACTAAGGGAAGTTTTTTGAGAGGGTGGAAGAAGTATTCCCGCGAAGAATTGCAGCTAAGCTAGATTCGAGAGCAATTTTCCCCTTTTCCTCTTACTAGATAAATATTTATAGTTAAAGGCTATTATTTAATTATGGATATAATTCTAAGAAAAAGGAAATAAAATTAAACAGAAAATTAAATGAATTAGATAAATTTGTTCTAGATTTTTGCAGTCTTTTAGATAAATAGGTTATTGTTTCAGGTTATGTGTCTATTTTATTTGGAAGAAGCAGGGCTACGGAGGATGTTGATTTATTGATACCTAAAATGGAATTTGAAGAATTTGAACAATTGTGGGAAAAAATTAATAGATTGGATTTTGAATGCATTAATACTTCAAGTGCTCAAGAGGCATTTAATCTTTTAGAGGAAGTTGCTATAAGATTCTCAAGAAAAAACAAACCTATTCCAAATATGGAATTTAAAATTATAAAAAATAATGTTCATAGATATTCTTTTGAAAATAAAATAACTGTAGTTTTGACAAATGGAGTTCTGATGATTTCCCCTCTTGAAATACAGATTGCATATAAACTTCTTTTAGGAAGTGACAAGGGTTTAGAAGATGCAAAGCATATTTATGAATTATTCAAGGAAGATTTGGATAAGAAAGAGTTAAATAGTTTGTTAAATAAATTAAATGTTATTAAAAGATTTGAGAAAATAAAATGAAAATAGATTTGAAAGAACTTGAAAAAGAAATAGAGGAAAATAGGATTGAAAGGTTAAAATTTGTAAAATTTTGGGCAGAGTATATTAAAAAGAATGATGATGAAGTTTGGAGTGAGCAGCAGAATATGTTGATTAATTCTCAGATAGCAGATTAATTGAGATTTTCATAAGAGGAAGTTTTAAAAATAGTTGAATTCTTTGATTTATGTTATTTGTAACGTCTGCCCTGGTGGTGTAGTGGCAACATAAGACCCTGTCGCGGTCTCGCCCCGGGTTCAATTCCCGGTCAGGGCGTGAGAGTTTTCGTTTCTTTTGAGTGGTGACAAATAGAAAAGCTTATAAAAGAGAATTTTCTCTGATCTTAATGGAAAAAGAACTAAAAAGTCTTAGAAAACTTGTAAAAGCTAATCCAAATAAAATTCTTAGAGGTAGCTTTAGTTCTACAGGACCACATGTTAATGAAGGCGGATGGTATGATGTTTTTGTCAATATTGATGGAGAAGAGTATAGAGGAAATGTTTATTCTTTTATTGATAGTATCGATTGGGGAACTTCGGCTTTAAGTAGAAAGTTAGTTTTTGGTGGGAGAGATCCTGATAGCTGGCAGGTTGGAGGTTTTGGATTTAATCCTCCAGAATATACTGACGACGAATTTCTTAGAAAGTATGGAGTTAGTAAAGAAGAAGCAAATGTTGTTAGAGGATATGCAGACTCTCCATATAAAGGAGATATTCCTTCAAGAAAGTATCAAGGAGAAATGATAGTGACTCCTATGTTTGGTAAGATAGATAGAGATGAATTAGAGAAAATTGAAAGAGAATTATCTGGATTTGATGAAGAGGAAATTTGTAGACGTATTAGAAATAAGGAAATTAAATTAAGTGATTTAAGAAAACTTAAATGGGCCGGGTTCAAAATATGAGGCAAAAAATTATTGCAATAACTTCTTTGTTAAAAAGAAATAAAAGATATTTAAGTATGTAATTTTGTAAAAAGCAAGTAGTTTTATAAATTGTATTTTCTTTGTTTTACTGGGGAAGATGGATAAATGAAAAGTAAAAGATTTAATCGAAATGATATTTTGGCAATTGCAAAAAAGCATAATTTGGGAAAAATAAATAGGATTTCTTATTCTAAAAGTGGAATGGTTAATCCATGCATATTTTTAGATAATAGGTTTGTTTTGAGGATTAATGTTCGTGATCCAGATATTAAAAAATTTGAAAGAGAAGAGATTGCATTTAAGAAACTAAAAAATGAAGAGTTTTGTCCAAAGAAAGTTTTCTTAAGTACTAATAAGAAGATTATACCATATACTTATATTATTACTGAAAAAATTATAGGTAAAGAAATAGCAAAAGATTGGAAGAAATTTTCTAACAAGATTTACGATAATCATCAAAAGATAATTATCCTAGTTTTCAAACAGAAAATAAGAATGACCTATCGAGGAATCATCAAGTTCCTTAAATTTAGTAACGTAGCGAGAGCTCTATTAAAACTAAAAAAAGTTCCAAATTATAGCACGTTAATCAAATTCCATAAAAAG
>JAFCDB010000020.1:0-341 GCA_017609885.1 Candidatus Pacearchaeota archaeon | reverse complement strand
TGCGATAGATACAGACTCGCAATATATTTTATCGCAAAAAATTCGACTCGGTCCAAGAAACGATCACATCGATTTTGAAAGAGTTATGAAAAAAGTGAAATGCAAATATGTTGTCGCAGATAAAGGCTACGATTCGAGAGAAAACCGATATTTTGTTTTGAGAAAAATGAAAGCCTATCCTCACATCCCTTACAGAAAAATAAGTGGGAGAACATATGAAAAGTTGTGTGTACCTTTAAAATTTGATAAGAAAATTTACCATCAACGAAGTAAAGTAGAAACTGTTTTTTCCGTGATTAAAAGAAAGTATGGGAGTTTTGTTTTGAGCAGATCATTTGAAA
>JAFCDB010000019.1 GCA_017609885.1 Candidatus Pacearchaeota archaeon | reverse complement strand
AAGAATCTACCATCAGAGAAGCAAAGTTGAAACTGTCTTTTCAGTAATCAAAAAGAAATACAGCCCTTTTGTTTTAAGCAGATTTCTTGAAACTCAGAAAAAAGAGATGTTGATCAGAATGATCACCTATAATATTGATAGGAAGATTATATTATCTGCTTTGGTAATTATAGGATTTCACCAAAGCCCCAAAAACAAACACTTAAAAACTAATCTTTTCTAAGAATTTTATGCAATTAATATCAACAGTGCAGGTTGGAAAGAAAGGAGTATCTGAGAATTTAGTTGAAACTTTGAAAGATCATTTTAAGAAACATCAGAATGTGAAGGTTGTTTTTTTGAAGAATTCGATTCGGGATAAGAAGAAGGTGAAGAAGGCGGCTGAGGAAATTGTTTCGGAACTTGGGCCGAATTACACTTATCGGGTTTTGGGGTTTACTATTTTTGTGAAAAAGTGGAGGCGAGCAATTAGAACCAGCAAAAATGAGAAGAATAAGGGTTCTGATTTGGAGAGGGCGAGGAGATAATTACCTTGCTTTTTTTCTTACTTTATGCAATCTTTTTATATGTTTAAACAAATTTGCTCTCATGCGATTCATGTCAGCTACTAAGTCTATTTCAACATCTTCGATGTGGGGCTGGAATTCTGGGGGGACTAATTCAAGTGCTTCAAAATAATATTGCCTTGAATCTATAAATCGGTTATTTAAATAAACTTTAAAACAATTTCTTTCTTTTGTTGTTTTGATTTGATATTTTAGCATATATTTATTTGTTAAGGAGATTTATAATTATTTTGGTGATGTTAAGTCCACTTCATAACTTAACATTATTTTCTTTCGATAATTGGTTGCCATATCTGTTATCCTTATGTAATTTTTGATATTTTTATGATTAATGAACAAAAAATAAGTGTAAGGATGTTAAATTAATGAGTTTACTTTACAGGTGATAAAAATTTTAAAAAGATAATTTTATAAACCTTCATATCCAACTATTTCTAAGCTAAATCGTTATACGATTCTATTGCTGGAAAGCGAGGCTAAAATGATAATATATGAAAAACCGCATAGAGAATTTAATATAAAGTTAGCTGAGCAACTTAAGGGGATGGAGGAATTCCAACCGCCAGAATGGAGTTTTTTTGTTAAGTCGAGTGTTTCAAGAGAACGCCCCTCCATAACTCCCGACTTTTGGCATAAAAGAGCAGCAAGTATTCTTCGACAGATTTATATTAATAAGATTGTTGGAGTAAATAAATTAAAAGCGCGATATGGAGGGAAAAAAGATAGGGGGGCACAACCAAGTAAATTTATGAAAGGGAGTGGAAAGATTATTAGAGTTATATTGCAACAGGCAGAAAAAGCAGGACTTGTTGAAACAGTCAAAGGAAAAAAATCAGGAAGAAAATTAACTGAAAAGGGTAAAAAAGTATTAGAGGAAATAAAATAAAATGACCAAAGCAAAATATCAGCAGCAAAAGAAAAAGAAATTGTCAAAAGCAGGAAAGCAGACAAAGTGGGCGCCATTTTGGACAGTTGTACGGAAATATGGGGCAGGGAAAAGAATTCACCCCTCAAGATTAACTCATGTTCGAAGACATTGGAGAGTCACTAAATTAAAAATCAAGCCTCGAAGGATAAAAAAGAGGCAGTTGGGATAAAATGCCGGCGAAAAAAATTACAAAGACAAAGCCAGTTGAAAGAGAATATATTGTTCCATTTAGACGGGAGATTAGTAAAGTTCCTCGATATAAACGGACGCCAAAGGCAGTAAAAGCAATTAAACAGTTCATCGCAAGACACATGCGAATTCCAGAGAGAGATATTTCTCGAGTTAAGATTGATAAATGGCTAAATCAGGAACTTTGGTTTCGGGGAATAAAAAATCCTCCTCATAAGATTAAGGTTAAGGCGCGATATGATGGAGAAAATGTAAAAGTTGAATTAATGGAATTTGCTGATAATTTGAAATATAAAAAAGCGCGCGAAGATAAGATAATTGCAGAAGCAAAAAAAACAAAGAAAGAAAAAAAGGCAGAGGAAAAAGCTGAAAAGGAGAAAAAAGAAAAATCTGAAGAAGAAAAAGAGGAAAAGGAGAAAAGTGAATCTGGTGCTGAAGTTGCGAGGAAAGTTGCAAAAGAGCAGCATAAAACTCAGAAGCACACTCAGATTCAACCAAAACAACCTAAAAGCCAGCCAATTCGGAAGACGTTGAAAAAGTAAGGAGGTGTTTACTTGAGTTTACAAAAAATAAAATCAGAACTAAAGAAATTTTCTGTCCCTGAAAAAATTCCGATTTATCAGAATTTCTTTAAGACAGGGAAAGGGCAGTATGGCGAAGGAGATGTTTTTATTGGAGTTTCAGTTCCTAACACTCGGAAAATCGCGCGGAAATATAAAGATGTTTCATTGGATGTTGTTGAGGGGTTGCTTGAAAGTGAGATTCATGAAGAGCGTTTGTTGGGAGTTTTGATTCTTGTGCGAAAATATGAAAAACAAGGAGAAGAGATTGCAGAGTTTTATAAAAAAAATAATCAGAAAATTAATAATTGGGATTTGGTTGATTTGAGCGCTGATAAAATTCTTGGGAGACATTATTTTAATCGTGATCGGGGAGATTTGTTTAGGCTTGCTTTGTCGTCGAATTTGTGGGAGAGGCGAACTGCGATAATTTCAACTTTTTATTTTATTAAAAATAATCAATTTGATGATACTCTTAAAATTTCTGAAATTCTTTTAGAGGATTCGCATGATTTAATTCATAAGGCGGTGGGGTGGATGCTTCGGGAGGTGGGAAAAAGAAATTTAGAGATAGAAGAAAAATTTTTGAAAAAGCATTATAGAAAAATGCCGAGGACAATGTTAAGATATGCAATTGAAAGGTTTGAGGAGGGGAAGAGGCAAGCCTATCTTAAAAATAAAATTTGAAAAATTAAAAATTATTTAGATAGTTTATTTAACTCTGATTGAACAATCGCAGGCATTACAATTCCTACAAGAATGTACAATATAAACCAGAGTATTGTATTGTTATCCTTTTTTACTTTTTCTGCAAAACCTTCACAATATTTGTAAATCCAATAAAGGTTTGCGATTGGAATTATTATTAAACATCCTGTTGGAATTTGTGCTCCAAGAGAATTGATTTCGTTTTTTGTTGAAACCATCCAATAAATCCCATAGATTCCAAAAGTAATTATCATAAAAAGATAAACCAAAAAAAATATTTCTTTTTTTAACCATTTCGACCTCCTTTTAATTTATAAGTTAAGCTGTTTTATAAATATTACTAAATGAAGCGAATAACTAAATGTTTATAATGTTTAGTTTTTTAAATTTGATATGACTAACATATGGAATCCTGATTACATTGGAAATCCAAATAATAGAAGATTTGTATATAATGCAAATTTAGTTGGAATGGAGTGGAAAGAGTATAAGGGAATGTATAATAATTTGCATCCTGAAGTTAGGATGAATTAGATAATTATTTGCTTAAAGTAGAGCATATGAAAACATGGAAGTTTATAAGGCAGTTGGATGAATTTGAGAGTAGGAAGAGCAATATTAGATTTGGAATAATGGCTGCTGCTTAATATACTACTTGAATTTGGTAAATTTATAGAGGGGAGATTTAAAAAAACTAATTAACACATTAACCAAAAAGCTTAAATATATTAATTTATATTAATACATTAATGAAATAATTATTAGACAATGCAACTGAATTTTTAGAATCTGGCGAAGATAATCTAATAAAAGAAAGATATAACGCGACAGTATCTGATTTTTTTAAGGCGATTGTAATTTTTTGTGATTATTTAATTTACAACAATATGAAGATACTTCCGAAAAACCATAATGAGAGATTCTCGCCTTTGAATTTGCATTTTAATGAAATCTACACAAAAGTTTCTGGACTTTTTAAAAATATACTGAATCATATAATTTTAAACTTAAAAAAAAGACGCATTAATAATTAAAGATTATGTTTATGAACTCAAGAAATTTGTTGAAAATAAAAAGTAAATTGAAAAAATATCTAAAGCAAAAAGAGATTTTGGATATAATTGTATTTGGATCTGCTGTAAAGGGGAAGGCTGTGCCGAATGATGTTGATATTGCGATAATTTCAGATAAGGATTTAAAAATTAATATTAAGAAATTCCATATAAGCATATTAAGTTATAAAGATTTTTTTATAAAATCTCCACGAATAATAAATACTTTATTTAAAGAAGGTTATAGTTTAAGACATAATAAATTTTTATCAGAAGTTTATAATTTTTCCAACAAGATTTTATTTAAATATGAATTAAGTAACTTAAAACCGTCTATCAAAGTTAAAATTGTTAATGTATTGCGAGGTAAAAATAAACAAGAGGGGATGGTTAAGGAAAATAAAGGTGAATGGCTTGCAAACCAGGTTTTTATAGCACCGATTGAATCAAACCATTTATTTGAAAGTTTTTTTATTAATTTTAAAGTTAAGTTTAATAAATTTCATGTTTTAATACATTAACTAAAAATGGATAAAAAGAGAATAAAGGATAATACATTAATTAAAAGAAAAAATCTTATAAAAAGGATAAAAAAAACGGGGATAAAAAGAGTAAATGAAAATTCAATTAAATTATTAGAAAATTATCTAGAAAAAAATATTGAAAATATTTCTTTAATGCTTAAAGAAGAAATTATGATTAAGGGCAGAAATACTTTATTGGAAAAAGATGTTAAAAATGTAATTAATAAATTAAAAAAAGAAGAACGTGGATGGGAAATATAGGTTTTTGAAAGATTAAAATAAAAATTGAAAATATTTATAATAGCTTCTTTTCTAACCACATTATGAAAATCAACCTAGAAAAAATCCGCGAGCAAAAATCCTTAAAAGAACTCATAGAATTTTCAATTATTAATATTGACAAGCCTGCAAATCCGACAAGTTTCGGCGTAGATACAATTGTGAAAAAAGCTTTGGGATTGAGAAAGAGTTCACATTTTGGGACTTTGGATCCTATGGTGACTGGAGTTTTGCCTGTTGCATTGAATCGAGCTTGCAAATTAATGGGATATTTTATTGGGAAGAAAAAAACTTATGTTGGGATTATGAGATTGCATGAGGAGATTTCTAAAGAGAAATTACAAAAAGAAATAAGAAATTTCGTCGGAAAAATAATTCAGTTGCCACCTGTTAAATCGCGGGTTAAGAGAGAGGAGAGACAGAGAGAGGTTTATAGTTTTAAAATTTTGGAAATTGATGGCAAGAATGTTTTGTTTGAGACAGAGGTTGAGGCAGGAACTTATATTCGGAAATTGATTCATGATTTGGGGTTGGAGATTGGCGGGGCGCATATGCTTGAGCTTCGGAGAACCCGGGTGTCGATATTTGGGGAGGAGGAATCGCATACTATTTATGAATTTTTAGATGCTGTTGAAAAAAACGAGTTGAAAAAAATACTGATTCCTGGAGAGGTGATTTCCAAGATATTGCCTGTTGTCGAGGTGAAAAAAGAAGTTATTCAGAAACTTTATCATGGGAGTCCGTTGTTTAAAAAATTTGTTGTTGGGGAGAAAAAGTTTAAAGAGGGAGAGAAGATTTGTGTTTTTTGTAGGGAGAAATTTATTGGAGTTTATTCTGTGATTTCGCATGAAAATGTTTTGGGGAGGGCGGAATTTGTTTTGCAGCCGTTGAAATAGGAAAGTTTATAAAATTTAAAAATAAAAAAATAAGATGGGAAATCCACAACGACAAAATAGAACTCCTGTACAAAAGTATTTGGAGATGTTAGATTTAAGTAAACGAGCTTATATCATAGAAGAACTTGAAAGATCTACTGGAGATAGTAGTCAAGAATATTTTTTGGTTGTACTTGAAGGTGCTAATAACCTTACAAAAAATAGATTATTAACACGTCATTAAATTTATTAACACTCTTTTCTCATAATTAAAATGAGAGAATTTATTTATTTTTCAAACAAGGCGCGGACATCGGGGAATTTTGACACGCGGAAATTAATGGACGCAGGACGAATGGACATTGTGTGTCATGTTTTAATTCATAGTTTTTTTCTTTCGCATAAAATTCGGGAAAATACAAAATTACATTTGGTTTTTAATGGACCGCCGAATCCTCCGCAGCACTTTGAGATTTTTCCAAATGGGCGGAGAACTTCTGGAAGCATAACTCTTTCAAAAAAAGATGTTGCGAATTTAATTAAGAAAATGTTGTATAAGTCGCGAGGCGGGAAAAGAATTGAAGTTGAGAAGGGTTATGAAATTGAGAAGAAGTCGTTGTTTAAAGTTATTGGCGAATTGAAGAAACAGGGAAAAGAGATTTATGTTTTAGATGTTAAAGGAAAAGATATTCGGGATGTTGAGTTTTCTTCAGATGCGGTATTTGTTTTAGCTGATCAAGACGGCTTCCCAAAAAAAGAATTAAAAAAATTGAAATCTTTTGCAAATCCTGTTTCTGTTGGCAGGGAAACTTATTTTGCGAGCCAGGTTGTTGCAATTGTGAATAATGAATTGGATCGGCAGGGGATTTGATATAAGGAGAAATTGAAATTTGCAAATCTTTGGAATAATCTTTTTGAGAGAAGTGTAAAATGTAATTGGGTTTTGGGTATTTGTGCATTTCGTGGAGAATCGTTTTCGCAACCTAATTCACCTCTCGCACCGCTCGTCAAATTGTTCGCAAAAGCAGATTTGAGAGTAATCAAACCAAATCCTTCATTTCTTCATCTTCTTCACTAAAAGAATCTTTAACCTTCTCCCAAAAACCTTTTTTCTCTTTCTTCTCCCCAATTTTTTCAGCAACACTATCAAGAATAAACTTTTTCTCTACATCTTTTTCCTCTCCCTGTTTCCCTTCGTGAATCTCCTTCAATTCCTTAACTGTTACATTTTCAAGATTTATTTTTTTAATATCAAAATCTTCTTTAATTTTTTTATCTTCTTTAAAAAGTTTTAATCCAAGGTATTGCTCTAGTTTTCCAACAATCTTTTCATAATTTTCAGGTAGATTTCCCTTTTCAGCCATCACAACAATAATCTCTGGTTCTGCAATTGATTCTGCTAACTGCTTCTGACTAATCTTCTTCATTCGTCGCGCATGCTGAATATGCCAATGAAAATTATCAATTAAATTATTATATTCTTCTACTCTCAGGTTTTTAGAAACAATTTCTTGAAGTTCTTTGTTAATCTCTTTGTTTTCATGTTTTTTTAAATCAACACCTGCCTGTTTAGATAATCGTTCTTTAATTCCCACAAATCTATTTGTATCTTTTATTTGTTCAATATTTGGTTTCTGGATAATTGGAAAATTATTTTTTTCTGCGCAATTCTCACAAATCTGAATTATTTCTTCTTCTCCGATTGCTTCGACTAATCTTGTTTCTTGATTACAAATAAAACATTCCATGAAAAAATGAGAAATTTTTACTTTTTATTATTTTATGTGATGGAGTTTAGGTGTTGTTCTATCTCTCCCATAGAATCCAAATTATAAATCTTATGTTCTTCATTAACAACAATCACAGGATAATCTTCAATTTTATAAATATCTTCTAAAATTTCCAAAGAGCGAACAGCTGTATCTCCAGCAATGGGAATTAAAATTAATTCATCCTTATATTTTCCCTTCAAATCAAGCAAGTGATTACTCATAGCTCCTTGAACTGCTTCTGTATTAACTGGCGGTTCAATATATTGATAAATATAAACAATTGTATTAATACCTCCACACCGCTCTTTGCTATAAATAATCTGTTTCCACAACATAACTCTCAAAAGGTCATATCTCCGATGCAAAGAAATCAATTCTTTTGTAATCCTATTAGAATCATCATATTTTTCAAGCATCCTCGCCTCCTCAAAAATTCTATCAGCAAACAAGACACTTTGCTCATTAAATAATTTGCAATCAAGCCCGAAATCAAAAATAATTTCAGATGAAATTTCAGAGTCAAAAATATCTGTCTCAGAATCAAAATAAAAATTTTCAATTTTATCTATTCGCAAACCCTCAAAATAAACTCCAACAACAATTCCGCTACAAAATACAATTAAAGCTACAACAAGTGCCTGCCAAAATACATGTTTATTATCTAACATAACTATTAAAAATAAAACAACTATTTAAAGATTTAGAATTTAGCTCTACAACCAGAAATTGAATTAACTTCAATTCCTATTTTTTCAACACAATTCAAGATTTCCTTAAAATCATCAACCGAAGTTCCCCAAACAAGAGGAGTTTTATCAACATCATGAAAGGTTAAAACTAACCACAAATTATTTTCATAAGCATAATTAACATACTCACAAATAGATTGAACATCAGTATTTTTATTTAATCCAAAACTCTGAATTAAAAATCCTGTAGGACGACCATTGTAAATAACTTTAGCATTAAGATAATATTTTTTTGCAATATTTAGGATATTTTCATTATAATCTTTATAAGGAAATGCAACTGAATCAACAACAATATCATAATTTTCTTCCAAAAATTTCTTGGATTCTTTTAACTCTTTTCCAATTTCTTTGTCAGTTAAATTACTAAGATAAACATGGTTTAATGTATGGCTCCCTATTTCAAAATTATTTTCCAATAAAAATTGAATTTGATTCGAATTCATTACTTCTTTTCCATAAATTGATTCAGTTTGATTAGTAATTATAAAAAAAGTAGCACCAAAATTTTTTTCCAAAAGCAAGAGAGAAACAACATTATAATGAGATTCAAAAACCATCATCAAAAGTTAAGGATAAACAAGGCAGATAATCTTTTTCTATAGAATTCACAAACATAAAAACCCATAAAAATAACAAAGCAACAACTAACACAAATACTGCTACAAAAATTAAAATTTTTCTCATTTCACCAATCATGATCCTTTTTTATAAATCTATAAATTGAAACAAACCAAATTAAAGGATAAAAAGTCAAATACAATAAGAGATAAAAAAGTAGATTAAAAAATATTTTTACGTTCATTCTTCCATAATAATCTGTTTTTCTCAAAATATAACTATAATACAAAATAGAACATGAAAACAAAACTAAAAAGTAAAATATCAAAACCGACGGATAAAGATTTATATCTTGTAAATAAAGAAGTGAAGAATTCGAAGCAATAGAATATCCCGTAGTTAAAGATTTGACTAAAATCATCCTTAAGATAAGATAAGAAGAAAATAAAAATGCAAACATACTTAAAATAATACTAAAAGAAACATAAGGTAGAACAAAAGCTCCGAACATTCCTTTTCTAAAAAACATAGAACGATATTTACTAATTGCCTGCAATCCTCCAAGTCCCCACCGAGTTCTTTGTCTAAACCAAAGTTTAAATTTATTTGGGACAATTGTAGTAACACTCGCATCTAAACACATCCCAGTTTTATATCCATGATTAAGCATATTCCAAGTAATATCAATATCTTCTGTAATTGATTTTGGATCAAATCCTCCAACTTCCAAAACAAAACTTTTCCTATAAAGACTTAAAGGTCCATTAGTAACATAAACAGAATCAACAAAATCAAGAAGTTTCCTACTCCAACCAAGCAAAACATATTCTAACGACTGGATTTTTGCAAAAATATTTGAATCTTTATTTCTAACAGTAACAAAAGAAGTAACTGCCCCCATTTTAGGATTATTAAAAAAGCCTCCAAGTTTTTTTAGGGATTTATTAGAAGGAAAACTATCAGAATCAACTACTGCAATAAGTTCTCCATTTGCAATCTCAATTCCTTTATTTAATGAATCTGCCTTTCCAGAATTTTCCTTATTCAACAACTTTAAATTAGGATATATCTCAAGCAAATTCTCAACAATATTTTTTGTATTATCTTTACTTCCATCATTGATTACAATCACCTCAAATTTATCCAGAGGATATTCTAACTTCATTACATGTTTAATTGTCTCACCAATACTTTCCTCTTCATTATAAACCGGAATTAAAATACTAATAAAATATTCCTTGTCCATTTTAGGATAAGAAAAAAGTTTATCTCTATTTTTAAAAGTAAGAATAATAAAAAAAGAAAACATATACAGAGAAATAAACATTAAAGCGAGATAAATAATAGTAATCGCTTCCATCTAACTCTCCTCCAAAACCTCACCCTTCTCTCCTTCACTTTCCCCTAAATCTCCCATTCCATTTCTCTCCCCAAAAACTTCTCCTTTCCTTCCCAAATTAAAATAATCATAGAATTCCTGGCTTAACTCCAGCTCCTTTGTCCGCCCCAACTTTTTTGCCTTTAGTAAACCTCCTTCAACAAATTTTTTAATGTGTTCATATGCCTTGTTTCCTCGGATTGAAACTATTTTTGCCTGCGTTATCGGATGTTTGTGCGCAACAATTGCTAGAGTTTCTTGTTCAGCTTTTGTAAATTCTGCGCTTCCACTTGCCAGTCGATTCACAATTTCCCGATGTTCTGCAGAAATGTCCATCTTCCAGAGGTCTGATTTGTTTATTACTTCAATTGCGCTTTCTTTATTATATTTATCTTTTAATTTCTCCAATGCTTCATTTAATAAAATCGGATTTAGGTCTGTAAAAGCTACTAACTCTTGGATTGAGAGAAACTTCCCTGAAATAAAAAGTGCTGCCTCAACTTTTTTTAAGTTTTCTAATTCTCTTGAGTTGTCAATTTCGTCGAGTGTTTTTTTTGTAATATGTTCACCTTCCATGAGATAATAAGAAAGCAGGAGTTTAAAAAAACTACTATAATTGGCTTTGGTGAAACCCTCAAAACAAAAATAGAAAGTATCAATTTTCTATCAATATTATAGGCTACTAATCTCAACAACAATTCTCTTTTCTGAGTTTCAAATGATCTGCTCAA
>JAFCDB010000035.1 GCA_017609885.1 Candidatus Pacearchaeota archaeon | reverse complement strand
GCACAAGGGGCTGCAATTCAAGGAGCTGTTCTTGCAGGAGATATTAAAAATTTAGTTCTATTAGATGTTACTCCTTTAACCTTAGGTATTGAAACTTTAGGTGAGGTAATGACTCCTTTAATTGAAAGGAATACAACTATTCCAACTAAAAAAAGTCAAATATTTTCAACTGCGGCTGATTTTCAGACAGCTGTAACTGTTCATGTTTTGCAAGGTGAAAGGCCTATGGCAAAAGATAATGCAAGTTTAGGCAATTTTAATTTAGTTGGAATTCCTCCTGCTCCAAAAGGAGTTCCACAAATAGAAGTTGCTTTTGATATTGATGCTTCAGGAATTTTGCATGTTACTGCTAAAGATTTAGGAACAGGCAAAGAACAAAAAATGACAATTACTGCTTCAACAAAATTATCAGATAGTGAAGTTGAAAAAATGGTTAAAGAAGCTGAAGAACATGCAGAGGAAGATAAAAAAAGAAAACAAGAAATTGAAGCAAAAAATGCTTTAGATTCATTGATTTATGCCTCAGAGAAAACTATTTCTGAATTAGGTGATAAAATTGATAAAGATAAAAAGAAAGAAATTGAAAAATTCTTAGAAAATGCTAAGAAAGTTCTAGAAGAAGGAAATATAGATAAGATTAAAGAAGAAACTGAAAAACTGCAAAAAGTTGTTCAGGAAGCTGGGGCTAAGATTTATGAAGAAGCTGCTAAAAAAGCAGCAGAAGAGCAAGCTAAAGCAAAGACTGAGGTTGAGGATGAATCTAAAGATAAGAAAAAGAAAGATGAAAAAGTAGTTGATGCTGACTTTAAAGTTGAAGAAGATAAAGAGGGTAAATAGTTTTCTGAAAAATGGTTGAATGCAGAATCTATAAAAAACAAGAGGCTGAACTTTTGTTTGATACAAAAGAGGTTTGTCAAGAATGTTATGACATATTATTAAAGAAGAAATTAAATAAAAGAGAGAAGAAAAATTTAAAAATTTTTGATGATGAAGGATTATTAGAATGAATCAGGAAATACTAAATCTTAGTAAAAAAGCAGAGAGATATTCAAAAATTAAATAAAGAACTCCAAGAAAAGAATTTTGAACAGAAAGAGAGTGAATTTTCTTTAGAAGAAAATAAAACAAAAATTAAAGTTAATTATAAAAATTCTCAAAATCAAACAATGTCAATTTCAGCGGAAGTTATTAATGGAACAATTCAAAATGTTAAAATAGAAAATTCAGATAAAGAAAATGATTATTCAAAAAAATATCTCTGGTTGTGGCTCTTAGTTTTATTTATTGCCTTGCTGCTTGTTAGTTATTTTATTTATAAGAAATATTACAAAAAAATTAAAAAAGAGATTAAAGAAACAATTCAGATGACAAAAGAAAAGCAGTTTGATTATAAAAAAGAAGCAATAAAATTATTGGATAAAGCAAAAGATTTGTTTGAAAAAGGAAAATATAAAGATGCTTATGAAAAAGTAGGACAAGCAATAAGGCTTTATTTAAGTTATAAATATGGATTGAAAAGAGAAGTTACGAATGATGAAATTATTAAATATTTAAAAAACAAAAATAAGGAAGTTAAATTAATAAAAAGATGTTTTGATTTATGTAGTCTTGTTGAATTTGCAAAATATAAGGCTAATAAAAAAGATTTTGAAAAGATTGTGGGATTAGGTGAGGAGATAATAAAAAGCAGTAAAATAAACTTTAAAAACATCCAGTAACATTATCTTTTATTAAATTAAATCTTAAAACTATAAAATGCCAGAAAAAGATTATTATAAGATTTTAGGGATTGGCAAAAATGCTTCTCAGGACGAGATAAAAAAAGCATTTAGGCAATTAGCAAGAAAACATCATCCTGATGTTAACCCTGGAAACAAAGAAGCAGAAGAAAAATTCAAAGAAATAAATGAAGCTTTTCAGGTTTTAGGGAATTCTGAAAAAAGAAAGCAATATGATCAGTTTGGAAGTTCTGGGTTTAAACCTCAGGATTTTTCTGGTTTTAGATGGCCTAGTTTTGATGATTTATTTAGTGATTTTGGATTTGGGGATATATTTGATATTTTTTCAGGTGCAAGAGGAGCAAGAGAAAGAGAAGGTGCTGATTTAAGATATGATATTGAAATAAGTTTAGAAGATGTTTTTAATGGCTTGACAACTAAAATAGAGATACCTCATTTTGCAAAATGCTCAACTTGCAATGGTACTGGTGCAAAACCAGGATTTTTAAAAGAATGTTCTGAATGCGAAGGAGTTGGTGAAATAAGAAGAATGCAAAGAAATATGTTTGCTAATATAATTAATGTCATACCTTGTATGAAATGCCGTGGAACAGGAAAAATTGCAACAAAATTATGTGAAACCTGTAATGGAGAAGGAAAAATAAAAAAGATTAAAAAAATTGAGGTTAAAATTCCAAAGGGAATTGATGATGGCCAATATTTAAGGATTGCAGATGGAGGGGAGTTAGGAGAAAATGGAGGACCTCCTGGAGACTTATATATTGTTGTTAATATAAAAGAGCATAAAATTTTTGAAAGAAGAGAATCTGATCTATTTTGCAATACAACAATAGATCTTTCTACAGCAATTTTAGGTGGAAAAATTAAAATACCAACAATAGATGGAAAAGCAAAATTACTATTTTTAAGCTGAAAGGACAAGGGATGCCTTTTTTAGATTCAAGACAAAGAGGTGACCAATTAGTAAAAGTTATTGTTGAAATACCTAAAAAAATAACTAAAAAACAAGAGCAATTACTAAAACAATTTATTTTTGAAAAAGAAGTTAAAACAAGTAAAGGTTTTTTTGATAGATTAAAAGGGTATGCTTAAACATGAATTTCAAGAAAGAAGTTCTAAAACCTCGTTAATTTCTGTAGATTTAATTAGCTACTTATCCCTAAGATGTCATGTTTTTCCCGATTTTTCAACAATGCACCAA
>JAFCDB010000004.1 GCA_017609885.1 Candidatus Pacearchaeota archaeon | reverse complement strand
TAAATCTATGCAAATCAAAATACTTGCAAGGATTGTTTGTTATCAAATTAAATTATTGATTCGATGCGATGATAAAATAATTAGCATCGACGTGCTAATTATTAGACACGCTCACTCCAACCCATCTGATTTAAGATACATTGTTGAATTAAATTGCTCGTCTTGATTGTTCTTTATTTTGAAATATGTATCAATGCCGTTTCTCCTATAACCTTTGTCTGTTTTATTGCAAAGAATATTTACTTCTGCTTCTTCTAGAGATAGGCCTGGTTCAGATACTGTGATTGTTTCTGTAAGTTTTTCCTCTCCAGGTGTTTGACTAAAGAGAACCTCTGCTCCGATTAGAAATGTGTATTCATTATAATATTGATCTGGATAATCTGGAAGAGCATTCTTTAAATGTATAAATATTTCTCCATTATTATAAGACCAACTTGTATCCTCGCTTAGCATATGGGTTTCTTCGCCGTTTATTGAAAGTTTTGCTTTTTGGTCAAAAATCTCTGTAAGTTCGATTGTATAAAGCTTATCTCCAAATTTGATAATATACTTTGTGCTTTTATTCATTGAAAAATTTAATTCTACTGCGACTATTACAATTGCTTCATTAATACCTCCAACCCATGGTTGATCTATTATATCTTTTGCTGAAAAATATAATCCTCCTGCCTCTTTAGATAGCGAATAAGGAATATCTTCCTCATAAACTTTACCTGTAATCTCTCCTGAAACCCCTAATACTATGCTTTCTACACCATGATCTTGCCCTATATATTCAATCCCAATCAAGTATGTTTCTTCAACATCCAAACCTCCTTGCACACCAACAGAAGAAGTCTCATCAACTTCCAATATAACAATATCAGCACTCACAAAAACTCCTAAACTAACAAGAACTAAAACTCCAAAAATCAAACCTCTTTTCATAAAACTACATAGAAACTAAATATATAAATTTATTGTTTTCTCGCCTTTTTCACAAACTCTCTAGGAGATAAAACCCCAAGTTCAGAAATAATTGCTTTGATTAATTTCATGGGAATTTTTTCAAAAGCAGGATTTTTTATTTTGATATTTTTTGGAGCATCATCCCAGACTTCTTCAAAAGAGCGTTGTTCTAATTTTAAATTTTTATCTGTGAATTTCCAGGAATCTGCGATTATGTAAACTGGAATTTTGTTTTTCTTTGCAATTTGCGCAATTAATCCGCTGCCGATTTTATTTACAACATCTCCATTTTTTAAAATTGCGTCTGCACCTAAAAAAACTTTAGAAACCTTTTTTGTCCCCT
The DNA here is from genome assembly GCA_017609885.1 of Candidatus Pacearchaeota archaeon. Lineage (GTDB taxonomy): Archaea > Nanobdellota > Nanobdellia > Pacearchaeales > GW2011-AR1 > JACPLR01. The sequence continues at coordinate 35,175 of JAFCDB010000004.1, read as the reverse complement.
GTTTTTTTTCTAATGCGATTTTTATTGCGCTGTCTGGAAAATTTGTAACTTTTATTTTGTTTTTTGAAAGTTCGCGGGCTGTTTTTCGTCCTTGGTAGAGAGGGCGGGTTTCTGTATTGTAAATCTGAAATTTCTTTTTTTTATTTTTTGCATTAATTAAAGATTTTACAACATTTGTTGAGTGGCAGTGTGTAAAAATAAGGTCATTGTTTTTGATTAGTTTCAAGACATTAAAATTTATTATTTCCTGAGCTTTGTAAAAATGAGAGATAATTTCTTGCTTGTCAGTTTTTGGTATTTTTTTTAGGACATTCTGCAATAGGGGTTCTGTTGGGCGGAGAGAAATAAGTTTTTTTATTGTTGATTTTTTTGGCGAGAGAGAATATGCTCTGACAGCTGCTTTTGCAATATTTGTTGCTCCCTGGATTTTTATATTTTTGATTTCTTTATAGATTTTTTGTAGTTCATCTCTTTTTTTCATGTAGAGAATAATTAAATAACCTATAAATAGTTTTCTTATAGTTCTGCTTTATTACTAAAGGAAAAGGGAAGGGGATGCTCTCGAATCTACCTATCGGCGAGATTCTCCGCAGGAAATATAGCTAATGTTTGGAACAATATTTACTACTACTTAGATTAACTTTTTGAGAACAGAATTTGTAAATCATTATAGAATTCTCTGAATTAACTTATTTCCTAAAAAAATCTTCGAGCGTCGAGAAGATTTTTGGGCGGTGGCGGAATTTCCCTTCCTCAAAAATCCTGCCAATATTTTCAACACCGAAAGATATATATATATATATTTCCCTTAAAAATTTAAATTGATTGAAAGGAGGTGAAAAAAAGTGAAAAAGAATTTTATTTTGGCAGGAATTTTTGTTTTAATGTTGACTGTTTCGCTGGTTGCTGCTTTGTCTATTCCAGGGATTACTGGGAAGTCTGTTGGAGGTTGGGCGTGGTGTAATGATAGAGTTTGTGATGCTGGGGAAGGTGATTGTGACAGAGATTCTGGTGCAACTTGTGTAGATGGATGGTGTCCTTCGTCGCAGTGTTCAACTGGCTGGTGTCATTTAAATGTTGGCGCTGATTATGGATTCAGACCAAAGGTTGATGTTTGTGAATCGAGATCAAGTTGTGAGGGAAATACTTGTGAGCTTTATGAAGGAGAAACTGTTTCAGTTAATTCTCATCAAGTTTCTATAAATTTCATTGGAAGTAGTTCTGTGAAATTAAACATAGATGGAGAAATAACAAATACTCTTGAAGAGGGAATATCTCAAAGAATGGACGATGGTTCTTTAGTTACAATCTTAGATATTGAGACACAAGATTATGCTGGAGGAATTAAGAAAGTTGAGTTTAGACTTGAGGGCGGGAGTGGCGGAGGCAATAATCCATTTGAAAATTGTATTTACGCAGATTATTTGGATTATCAAATTGTTCCTAGACCTAATCTTAAAGAAGTATGTACTAACGAATTGAATGGTTCTATCCCTTCAATGTATTATCTTGAAATAACAAAAAATCTTTATGCAAATAATTTATGTGCTTCTGGAACCGATATATTTGACATGAAAAATACTGGAAATATGCTTTATGAAGAAGAAGAGCATGGTGATTTGCTTCTTGGGTATGAGTGGGTAACAACTTGTAATCATAATAACAACGCCTCAGCAGGATTTTCTTATGATTCTAGAACTATAGTAAGAGGCGTTATTTGTTGTTAATTTTTTTTCTTTCCCTTTTTTTCTTTCCCTTTTTTTCTTCCCCCTACTTCTCCTCAATAATCTTTAAAAAAGGCGATTTGCTAACATAGGGATGGAAAAATTATTGGTATTATCAGTTTTGATTTCGTTTTTAGTGACTTTGGTTTTTATGCGGAGGTGGATAAAAAAAGCAGAGCAGATTGGTTTAGTTTGGGAAGATATGAATAAACTTGACCAGAGTAAGAAAATCGCCGGAAGTGGGGGGTTGATTGTTTTGTTGGGATTTTTAGTAGGTGTTTTGTCTTATATTGCAATAAAAACTTTTTATTTTAAGTCAACCATGCACATTATTGAAATTTACGCCCTTTTAGCTACAATTTTAATTGTTTCTTTTGTTGGTTTTATTGATGATATTTTTGGATGGCATCATGGCGGACTTTCAGCAAAATCAAGATTAATTTTAGTGTTTTTTGCTGCAATTCCTTTAATGGCAATTAATGCTGGAGAATCAATTGTTTCCTTGCCGATTGTAGGATTAACAAATTTAGGAATTCTCTATCCCTTAGTATTAATCCCTATTGGAATCATGGGAGCATCAACAACTTTTAATTTTCTTGCAGGATACAATGGGCTGGAAGCTGGGCAGGGGATTTTAATTTTATCTGCACTGGCATATGCTTCCTGGGTTGTTGACCAAACTTGGCTGAGTTTAATTGCAATTTGTATGATTGCTTCGTTAATAGGATTTTTATTTTACAACAAATTTCCTGCAAGGGTTTTTCCAGGAGATATTTTAACTTACAGCATAGGGGCATTGATAGCTGTAATGGCAATTCTTGGAAATTACGAACAATTCGCAGTTTTTATTTTCATTCCTTATATTTTGGAAACAGGTTTGAAATTAAGAGGAAAGTTGAAGAGGGAATCTTTTGGAGAACCGCAGGAAGATGGTTCAATTAAAAATAAATATGACAAAATTTATGGTCTAGAGCATTTGGCAATAAAAGTCTTGGAAAAAATTAAGAAAGAGGAGAAAGTTCATGAAACAGATGTTGTTTTAGCCATACATGTTTTTCAAATTGCTGTGATAATTTTAGGAGTGATAATTTTCTTTTAGTAAAATGATAAAAAAAATTCTATCAAGTGAGATTGTGAAAGGAAGTTTGATACTTTTTTTGATGATTAATTTTTATAATTTCTTGAATTATTTGTTTCATTTTTCAATGGCTCGATTTTTGACAATTGCAGAATATGGGATTCTTGCGACGCTAATGTCTATAATTTATTTGATTAGTATTTCAAGTGAATCTGTGCAGACAATTGTTACAAAATATGCGTCGAGAATTCAGAATGGAGAAAATTCCGGAAAAATAAGATTTTTGTTTAGGAAATTTTCTGGAAAGGGAATGAAAATTGCACTTGTTGTATTTGGGCTATATGTTTTTATTTCTCCGATTATTTCTTCCCTATTGGGAATTAATATTTTTCTGATAATTTTAACAGGAACAACAGTTTTTGGATATTTTTTAGTTCCAATTGGAAGGGGAATACTTCAGGGAACAAAAAAATTTTATACTTTAGGTTCAAATTATATTTTAGAGGCATTGATAAAACTTGTTCTTGCAATAGCTCTTGTGTTTATAGGAATGAGTGTTTTTGGTTCAATTTTTGCAATTGTAATTTCGCTTTTTGCAGCATTTGTCCTTTCTATTTTTGGTTTTAGGTATATTTACAAACATGATAAAGAAAGATTGGAAATTCAGGGGTTGTATTCTTATGGGTTTAGTGTTTTTGTCTTGGTTTCGTCGATTTTGATTATCCTTAGTATGGATATGCTTATAGCAAAGATTATTTTTACAGAAGATGTTGCAGGAAAATATGCAGTTGCGTCTATAATTGGAAAGATGATTTTCTTTGGGACTTTTCCAATAAGCAAAGCAATGTTTCCGCTTACCTCTGAAAAAGAAAATTCTGAAAAAGAAGCAAAAAAACTTTTAGTAAAATCACTTGCTATGCTTTTGTTTATTGCAGTTTGCACGTTGTTTATTTTTGCCTTTTTCCCTAAACTTTTTGTTTTAATTTTATTTAGTAAAAAATATCTGGAGATTTCAAGTTTTATTATTTTTACAGGAACAGGATTTACTTTTTTGTCCATATCGAATCTCTTGTTAATTTATTCTTTGTCGCAAAATAGAAAAATTGTTTGGAGTAAAGCAGGTGTTTATATAGTATTTATTATTTTAGTTGAATTTTTGTTTCTGATTTTTTCAGCAGATTCTCTTGCAACTTATAGTCTTTCACTTATGTTCGCTAATATAATAATCTTTATTAGTACGTTGTTTTTCATAAAATCATGGAGAAAATAAGTATTGTAGTACCTGCATGGAACGAGGAAAAGCGGATTGGAAAGACACTTAAAACTTATGGGAAATATTTTGACAAACTTGTTAAGGAGAAAAAATTGGACTATGAAATTTTGGTTGTGATAAATAATACCCAGGACAGAACAGATGATGTTGTAAGGAGATATCAGAAAAAGCACAAGAGGATAAAGTTTGTCCGATTTGAGCAGGGAGGAAAAGGATTTGCAATTATTGAGGGATTTAAAGAGGCGTTGAAGAGAGATTTTAGTTTAATTGGATTTGTCGACGCTGATATGTCAACCTATCCTGAAGCATATTATGATTTAATTGAAAATATTAAAGGATATGAAGGAATTATTGGGGGGCGGTGGAAAAAAGGGGCAAAAGCAGATAGGACATTGGGAAAATTAATTAGAAGCAAAGGATTTAATTTTTTGACAAGGAGTTTATTTTATTTTCCTTATGGAGATACTCAATGTGGAGCGAAAATTTTTAGGAAAGAAGTTATTGAAAAAATACTCCCTGAAATTAGAAGTGTTGAGTGGGCTTTTGATGTTGATCTCTTATATTTGTGCAGAAAAAATAATTTTAAAGTAAATGAACATCCGACTGTGTGGGAGGATAAAGAGGGGTCGAATATTTCAATAAAAACTCCGATAAAAATGGCTGCAGGAGTTGTGAGGTTGAGGATGGTATATTCGCCGTTTAATTTTGTTGTTAGAGCATATGATAAACTTCCTGAAAAAATAAAGATTCATAGTTTGTAGTATAGAATAATTTAAATAACTTCTGTTTATTTTTTTAAGATGGAAAGAGAAATTTATAGAAAGATGTTTGTTGTTTTTTTGATTCTATTAATTTTATTTGGGATTGGAATTCGTTTTGCCTCTTTAAATAAAGATTTTAGTGCAGAGGAAACTGATTTTGTTAAATCTGCTATGGGAATAAAGGAAACAGGAAGTCCGAGATTCTACCATTCTGAGCAGCAGCCTGATGAACTTGCATTGTGGCATCCACCTATGTATATTTTTTTATTATCTCTTGTTTTTAAATTTTTTACAGGAGAAATTGCAGTTAGAATGATTAATGTTCTTTTTTCTTTTCTAACTGCCGGGATGATTTTTTTGTTTTGTATTACAATACTTAAGAAAAACGAAAAATTGATGGGAGGGATTTGTTCTGCAATTTTTTTAATTAATTATTATGTTTTTTCCTCTTCAATTTTAATTGATATTGATATTTTGTCTATGTTTTTTGTTTTTAGTTTTATTAGTTTTATTTTAATGTATTTTAAATTTCATAAGAATTGGCTTTTAGTTTTAGCAGGAATTTGTGTTTTTTTTGGATTGGCAAATCGATACCCTATAATGGGAATAACTTATTTTTTTATAGGGATTTATTGTTTTTTTAACAGAGACATAAAGAGATATTTTAGAAAATATTTATTAATGGGGATTATTCCAGGAATTATTTTTTTATTTATTTGGATTTATTACAGCATGGTTGTTGAGCCTGGAAATTTGTTTTCGTTTATTATCCATAATGCAAGTTTAGGAAGTGAGCAGTTTTCAAGTTTGCAGATTTATCTTGGAAGTTTTGCTTTAAATGTTGCACAATTTGTGAGGTTGTTTACTTTTCCAGCGATGATATTATTGTTTTTAGGGGTTTTTTATTTTTTGAGGCATAGGAATAAAGTAACAGATGTTTTACTGATTTATTTCTTAGTGATTTTTTTGTTTTTTATTTTTGTTCCGCGCCCTGCTTTTGGTTATCCGCGATATTTTGCAACAATGCTTCCTGGAGCATGTATTTTAATTGGGATTTTTTTATATCAAAGCTTGAGAAAAATTGAAATTGGAAAGAAAGAATTGTTGATAATTGTCTTGAGTTTTATTGTTTCTTTTGTCATATTAATTTTTCTAAATCCGCAGGCAACAATTTATGCAAGCAATGGTTTAATTAAAGCAACAAACTTACCTGATTTTATTTTTAATTTACTTGCTTCGGTTCCAATATTATTTGTGTTTTTTGTTAAGAAAGAGAGTAGAAAAAAATTTGTTGTTTTGATTTTAATTGCTTTAATGTTGAGCTATTGTTTTTATTTTGATTTTAAATTTGTTGTTCATGATTCGCATATCCAAGAGACAGGAGATTATTTAAAAGTGCATACGAGTGAAGGGGAGGTTTTAATTGTCTCAAAAGCAATAGGATATTATGCAGATAGAAAATTTTATATTAATGATGATAATAAACCAAAACTTGATTTTTCATTTTCTCATTTACAGGAATATTTTGTGAAGAGTTTTGAAAACAGAGAGATGGATGATGAATTTTTTTGGCCAGATGGATTTTACTCGGGAATTTATGATGAGCCGCCTGCAAATGAAACTTTGCTAAAGGAAGCAAGATATGTTGTGCTTTATCATCTTGTTGAGGGTTTTGAAGCAGAGAAAATAATTGGAGATTTTTTTATATATAAACTTAAATAGTAAAATATAGGCATATTAAAATGTGGAAAAAGGAAAAAGTATCTGTTGTTTTTTCAACTTATAACGAGAAAGAATCTATAAGAGATTGTATTGACGGTTTGTTTAAGACAGGTTATGTTGATGAAGTAATTGCGGTGGATAATAATGCTGTTGAAGGAACAAAAGAGGAGATTTTAAAAACAAAAGCGAAATATTTTCTCGAGGAAAAACAGGGTTTTGGATGGGGTTATAGAAAAGCGCTTCATGAAGCAAAAGGTGATTTGATAATCATGATTGAGCCAGATGCAACTTTTGAACCAAATGATGTTATTAAATTTTTAGCTTATTCTGATAACTTTGATGTTGTTTTTGGAACAAGAACAACTTCAATTATGATTGGAGAGGGAGCAAATATGGGGTGGTTTTTGAAATGGGGGAATTTTGCAGTTGCAAAATTAATTGAAGTTTTATTTAATACAACCCACTTATCAGATGTGGGGTGCACATATAGATTAATTAATAGAAAAGCGTACGAAAAAATAAAAAAGAAATTTACAATTACCGGAATGGAGTTTAATCCTGATATGATGCTGCAAGTTATTAGAAATAAAATTAATTATATTGAGATTCCTGTTAATTATCTTCGGAGAGTTGGAAAATCATCTGCAACAGGAGATATGAAAAGGACAATTCCAATTGGATTAAAAATGATGCTGTTAATTTTGAAGCATAGATTAGGAATTATTGGTTTGGAGGATAAATATTAATCTTTTACAACTCTCATTTTAAAATAAATCTTGAGTAAATAAAAACTTATAAAGCAATTAATTCAAATTCTTAAATGAAAGAGCTACCAAAAATAAGCATTGCGACCTGCACTTACAATGGAGAAAGAATAATTCGCAAATATTTTGAGGGAATTTTTTCTCAAAATTATCCTCTGAATAAAATAGAAGTTGTAATTAATGAGGCAGGGAGTACTGATAAAACTGTGGAGATTATTAAAGAATATATAAAAAAATATCCTAAGAATATAAAATTTATGCATAATCCTAAAAAATATACAGAAGGAAGGGGCTTTGGAAATGATCAAGTAACAAGAGCAACAAATGGAGAGGTAATTGTAATAGCAGATCAAGACAATATATTTGTTCAAAAAAATTGGATAAGGAATATTGTTAAAATATTAATGGAAAATCCAGATATAAGTGGAGTTCAATCTAGAATGCTTATTCCAAAAAATGGGACTATGCTTGATAAATATCTAAATGATATTGGGATAGAAGATCCTTTTGCTATCCCCTATTCTCTAAATGCCCAAATTACATTTCATCCCGAAAAATTTAATTATAATTTTAAGGGAGATTTTTATAATTACAAAGTTAATTTAAGAAATTTTTTATATGCAGGGGCAAATGGTTTTGTTGTTAAACGAAAAGATTTTTTTGAAGCTGATGGCTATATCCAGGATACAGAGAACTTTTATAATATGGCACTTAAGGGACAAAAAGTAGTAGTTCCGCGAAATATTCGGATGCATCATCAGACATCTACGAAAGTTTTACATTTTTTAAGGAAAAGGATTTATTTTGTTATGTATTATTTATTAAATAATTACGAAGATAGAAAATTCTATTGGATTAGTTTAAAGAAAAATAGTTTTAAGCAAAATATGAAATTTATTAATATGTTATTGTTTAATCTGGCTTTTTTTCCAGGGATGTTCCAAGGAATTTTAATGGCACTAAAAAAAAGAAGAGCATATTGGTTGATACATGGGCTGATGTTATGGCTTATGACAACCAGTTATATTTACGCTTGGTTTTATATTAGAATTTTTAAGAAAATTGGATTAGATTTTAAACATTAAAATTTTCTGACCAAACATCCCCAAAACTATAAACATCTTTTTCATCTGTATCTGGGTCTTCTGAATTGTAAGCTCTATCCATTGTGTAAACTAAAACAGCTTGCTCATTTCCAATTGGAGTGTAGCCGTGCCAAACACCAGGAGGAGTTTTTATCATTAGCATATTTTTTTCTCCAATTGGAATTTTTTCAATAATTGGACCTTTAGGAGTTTCTTTAATTGCAACATACAATAAATTCCCTTTTATGCAAGTTGTATATTCTGTCTGCTTGTCGTGTTTGTGAAGTCCTTTTTTTATTCCAGGATTTACAAAAGAAATTAAGTTTTGCCCGAATTTTCCCTGATAAATTTCGTCGTCGTCTCTGAGAGTTTCAAATAAATTTCCTTCATCTCCTAAATCAAAAACTTTTAGTTTTTTAATTTCAATTCCTGTTTTTGAAACAAATTGTTTTGGGGTTTCTTGCTGGATTTCTTGAGTTTGTTCAGGAATTTCTGAAGTTTCAGGTTCAACAATCTGAGGTTTTGGCAAGTGAATAATAAATCTCCCGCCTCTTTCAATAAAATTTTTTTCTTTTTCTGTAATTTCTTTTGCATGATTCCATGCTCCAAGTAGCGCATAGTCTGCGTTGTCGTTGTGAAAAGCATCAGGAGAAACAATTGGAATTTTTTTCCCTGGGCTGTAAAGTCCCTGCTTGTAAGGAGTTGAATCAGAAATATATTCAATTGTTTCAGGACCAATGTTGCAGAAGTTCTGGACAATTGTTCCTTTTGAAGCAGCTGCATAGCCCACGATTTTTTTCCCTTGAGATTTTAGAGATGATAAAAGTCCAATTAGCTGTTCGCGGTTTTGCTTTACTTTTTCTGAAAAATTTAAATAAGGTTCTAAAGAATAAATATCATTTCTATATTCATTTTCTAAATATTCTTTTAATCTTGGTGTTTTTTCATAGGTTCCTTTTTTGCAAGCGTATACACGCATTGAACCGCCATGGACATCTTGGTGTTCTGCGTCAAAAATTTCCATGCCATGCATTTCATATAGATTTGACAAACTTGTCAAAGAAAAATACCAGATATGTTCATCATAAATTTGGTCGTAGGAATTTTTTTCTAAAATATCTAAAATGTAAGGGTCTTCTGTTATGAAAACGCCTCTGTTGTCGAGAAGAGTTGAAATTCCTTTGATTAAATCGTGAATTTCTATAATGTTTAAAGTTACATTTGTTGAGAGGATTGTTCTGAAGGTTCCTCTTTGTGCAACTAAATTTTTTGCAAGTTCATCTGTGAAAAATTCATTGATTGTTTCAATTCCTTTGCTCACAGACACGTCTGCAACATTTGAAGAAGGCTCGATTCCTAAAACTTTGTGGTTTTGAAATGCTTGGAGCATAATTCCGTCGTTGCTTCCAATTTCTAAGACTTTTGAATTAGGATCTAAAAATCTTTGCTCTATTTCTTTTGCGAACTCTGCAAAATGATTTTCCATTGCTTTTGAAGTTGAAGAAAAAAATGCATAATGAGTTTTTCCTGTTTGATCAGGAACAATGTATTTATTGTATGGGACAATATTTATTAACTGAACCATGTGACATTTTTCACAAAAGCCAACTGCCATTTCATAAGTGTATTCGTCTTTATTTAAATCTTCTTTTTTCAAAAAAGCATTTGCAACTGGCATTTTCCCAAAAGAAATAAACTCTGTTAAACTTGGACTGTTGCAGACCTTACAGAGATATTTTCCCCTTTCTATTTCCATATAATTAAATGAGAAATTTTATTTAAATAAATTTAGATATTTGACTATATAATTTGAATATAACAATCTTTATTAATTAAAAGAAATAAATAGTATTAATGACCTATAATCTAAAAAGTATGAAAGGAGAAAAAGTTCTTATTACTGGAGGGATTGGACTTGTTGGAAGCAATGTTGCTAGAAAATGTCTTGAGTTGGGAGCAGAAGTGACAATATTTAATAAAAATTTTGATAAAATAAAAAATATTGAAGATATAAAAAGTAGAGTAAAAATAATTAGGGGGGATATAATGGATTATGAAAAAATAGAGGAAAGTATTTTTGGGATGGATTATATTTTTCTTTTTGCAGGGCAAGTTTCTCATTTAAAATCTATGAAAAATCCGTTTTTGGACCTTAATGCTAATTGCAAAGCTACACTAAATGTTCTTGAATCATGCAGGAAACATAATCCTGACGCAAAGATTATATTTTCAGGAACAGTTAGAGAGGCAGGAGTAATTTCTGGAAAGTATGTAGATGAAACACAAAGAGAAGAGCCAACTTCAATTTATGGGTTGCATAAATTAACTTCAGAGAAATATCTTCAAATTTATAATAAAGTTTATGGATTAAAAACAACAACATTGAGATTAACAAATGTTTTTGGAATAGGCACTTATAACACTAATGCTGAAAGAAGCGTGATAAATCATTTTATTAAAAGGGCATTAAAAGAAAAAAAGTTAGATGTTTATGGTGATGGGGGACCGCTTCGTGATTATAATTATGTTGAAAATGTTGCAGAGGCATTTGTTTGTGCAGCTCAATCAGAAAAAACAAATGGAGAGTTTTACATTTTAGGAAGTGGGCAGGGAAAAACATTTATAGATTTTTTAGATAAATTAAAAAACGAGATAAAAAATACTTTAGGATTTGAAATTGAGATAAATAAAATTCCAGTTCCAGAAGCAGTGGAAAAAACAGTTCAGGGAGATGTTATTGCAGATTATAGTAAATTAAAGGATGCTACAGGATGGCAGCCAAAAATTAGTTTTGAAGAGGGGATAAGAAAGACAATTGAGTTTTATTATAAAAATGAATAAAAAAAAGATTTTGGTGACTGGCGGGCTTGGACATATTGGTTCGCAGTTGATTCGAGAATATGCAAAAAGGGAAGATGTCGAGTTAATTAGAATTTTAGATAATCTTTCAACGCAGAGATACTGTTCGCTTTTTGATTTGCCGACTGAAAAGAAATTTGAATTTATCGAGGGAGATGTTAATGATTCGATTGTTTTGGAGAGGGCTGTGAAAGATATTGATGTTGTGATACATTTGGCAGGTGTTACTGATGCTCCGACAACAATTAAAAATCCTGAAGTTACTCGGAAGGTGAATTTATTTGGCACGCAGGAAATTTTAAATGCGTCGATAAAAGCAGGTGTGAAAAAATTTCTTTTTGCATCTTCAACAAGTGTTTATGGCGAGGCAACTGGGTTGATTGATGAAACTTATGAAAATTTAAAACCCTCGAGTCCGTATGCAAAAACAAAACTTGATGCAGAAAAACTTGTCATAAAAGCTGCAAAAGAGCAAGGATTAGATGCATGTGTTTTAAGAAAGGGAACGATTTTTGGAAAGAGCATTGGAATGAGGTTTCATACTGCTGTAAACAAGTTTGTTTATCTTGCGTGTTTGAAAAAGCCACTGACTGTTTGGGAAAATGCATATGAACAAAAAAGACCCTATCTTGGGGTGATGGATTCTATTCGGGCTTATGAATTTTTAGAAAAACACGGCGAGTCAGGAGAAATTTACAATGTGCTGACTGAGAATTATACTGTTAGAGATATTGTTGAAGCAATTAAAAAAGTTGTTCCAGATACGAAGATTAAAATGACGCGCTCTCCGATTTTAAATCAGAAGTCGTATGAAATTTCAAATAAGAAAATTAAGGATTTGGGTTTTGAATTTAAAGATAGTTTGGAGAGGGGGATGAAGGAGAAAGTTGAGATGTTTAGAGGAATCAACAATAATGACAAATCACAACAATATTTTTAAAAAGAAATTCTATATTATTTTATGGGTGAAGAATATCGCAGTTTTTTTGAAGGCAAAAAGATTTTAATTACAGGAGGTGCAGGTTTTTTAGGAAGTGCACTTGCGCATAAATTAATTCCCCTGAAACCAGCAAAAATTATAATTGTCGACGCTATGATTCCTAATTTGGGTGGGAATTTAGTTAATATTCGAGATATAGAAGAAAATTTAGTGGTTTATATTGGGGAAGATTGGGATTTGAGAAATGAAGAAAAGATTAAGCCGTTGATTGAAGAATCTGACTGCATTTTTAATTTAGCAGGGAATGTGAGTCATATTGGGAGCACAGAAAATCCACTGTTTGATTTTGAGTTGAATTTGCGGGCACATTTGCATTTTCTTGAATCTTGTAAAAAATGTATGCAAGAAGGAAAAGAAGATTTAAAAATTCTTTATGCTGGGACAAGGGACCAGTATGGCAAGGTTGACCAGAAACATCTGCCTGTTGATGAAAGTTATTTAATTCAGGAAGCAACAGACCCTCAGGGAATAAACAAGCACGCAACAGAGTTTTTTCATTTTTGGTATGGAAGTCATTTTGGCATAAAAATTTCTTCAGTAAGATTGACAAATCTTTATGGACCTCGGCATGTGATGAACGACCCCGGACAGGGAGTTTTAAATTGGTTTATTCGCCAGGCAATGGATGGAGAAACTCTGGAGTTGTGGGGAGGGGGAGAACAATTAAGGGATTTTAATTATGTTGATGATGCTGTTGATGCTTTGTTGAGAATTATGGCGTCTGATAAAACAAATGGAGAGATTTATAATTTAGGAAGTTTTATTAAAAAAAGCGGATTGTATGAGCATCTTGGAAACAATGTTATGAGTGTGGGAAAGGTTGCACAATTGGTTGTGGAAATTGCAGGCAACGGGGCTTTCACAAGCATCCCTTATCCTGAAGACAGAAAACCATTGGAGCCCGGACATTTTTACGCAGATGCAAGCAAGCTTTACAATGATGTTGGGTGGGAGCCGAAAATCCCACTGGCAGAAGGTATAAGAAGGACAGTTGAATTTTATAGAGATAATAAAGAACATTATTGGTAAAATGGTTGAGTTTGGAAATTTGAAATTAAATTATTTGAGATTGAAAAAAGAGATTGATAAGGCTACAAAAGAAGTTTTTGAAAGTGGGTGGTTTGTTCTTGGAAAACAAGTTGAGGAATTTGAAAAAGAGTTTTCAGATTATTGCGGGAAAAAATTTGGAGTGGGGGTTGGAAGTGGATTTGATGCGTTGAATTTAGCTTTGAAAGCATTAAATATTGGAAAAGGAGACGAGGTTATTACAATCCCAAATACTGCGATTCCGACAGTTGCTGCAATTTGCGCTTCAGGTGCTACTCCGAGATTTGTAGATGTTAAAGAAGATTATTTAATTGATGTTGAAAAAATTGAGCAAACTATAACTGAAAAAACAAAGGCAATAATGCCTGTTCATTTGTATGGAAGAGTTTGTGATATGGAAAAGATTTTAGAAATTGCAGAGAAATATAATCTGAAAGTTATTGAAGATTGTGCGCAGACCCATGGAGCAGAATTTAAAGGCAAAAAAGTTCCGATTGGAGAAATTGGATGTTTTAGTTTTTATCCGAGCAAAAATTTAGGAGCTTATGGCGACGGTGGAATGATAGTTTGTGAAGATGAAAAATTAAAAGAAAAATTAAAATTTTTGAGAAATTATGGGCAGGTTGACAAACACAGAGTTTTTTTTCATGGAATTAACAGCAGATTAGATGAATTGCAGGCAGCAATTTTGCGAAAGAAATTAGGAAGATTGGAGGAAGATAATGAAAAGAGGGGGAAGATTGCGGAGAAATATAATTTGAATTTGAAAGGAGTTAAAGTTCCTGTTGAAAATCCTTTGACAAAAAGCGTCTATCATTTGTATGTTATTCGAAGCGAAAACAGGGATGAATTAATGAAGCATTTGAAAGAACAGGGAATTGGATGCGCAATTCATTATTTGATTCCTTTGCATTTGCAGGAAGCATATAAATTTTTGGGCTATAAAGAAGGTGATTTTCCAGTTGCTGAGAAAATTTCCAAGGAAATTTTAAGTTTGCCAATTTATCCTGAGTTAAAGGAGGGGGATATTGAAAGGGTTTGTGGGGCGGTTAATGATTTTGTTTTTTAGTATAAGATGGTAGTGAATTTGTCGAGGGCAAAGATTTAAAACCCTGGAAATGGCTGTTATTTTACAATGCTGTACGAGAAAAGTAGAAAGAGATATGAGAATCCAAATGGCGAGGAAGAAGGAGCGAAAGATTTAGTTAGGGATTTGGAGAGAATAACAACAGCGGAAGATGTTGTTAAGGAGTTAAGGGAAGAATATGGCGAGATGGAAGCAGTTGATATGCAAGGGGAAATTTGCAAGGAGAGGTTGAGGGAATCTGAGACGCATTATGGGGATGTTTTGGATAATAAAATAAGGGAGATTTATGAAAATCTTAAAGATTTAGTTATTCATTCTGGAGAGTTTGAGGGGTTGGATGAAGTAGTATTAAAAGGAGGGAGAATTAAGAATATTAAGTTTTCTGTAAAAAATGGAAATGTGGGAGTAGAAATAGAGTATGACTCATATAAAAATGAAGTCGGTAAAAAATTAATATTTGATTGTAATAAAGATTTTGATGTTAAGACAAAAATACAAAAAAGGTATAGGCCTATTCCTATAGAATGTTGTGAGGAAATTATTAATGGAGTATTAGGGGGAATAATAGGAATAGGAGGAGGAATTGCAGGAATGTTTATTGGGTGGGCAAGCGGATGCTCTGAACAGTCGGCGGTTTACTCTGGATTAACAGGAGGAGGGATGGGATTTTGTAGCCCATTTATTTATCAAATATGGAATAATAACAAAGAAAAAATCTTTGCAAAAAGATTTTCCTTGAAAGACTTAGGAGACAAAATTCCAGATAAAAAAGAACAAATTGAAATTTTAACACATGCTTCAAAAATTCCAGAATATTTAGTTCAAGCGCAAAAGAAAAGATTAATGAAAAGAAAAGATTATGTTGGAGAATTGGAATCAGAAAGAGAAGAATTAGCAGATATGGAAGAAGAAATTAATGGACTTTCTGGAGGAGAAGACAAAGATTGAATGCGACGATAAACAACAAAAGCAGGTAGTGTTTGCTGAGCATCAAAGAAAATTGCGTGGGTCATTTGCCATTGTTCTTGATTTTCATTTATGAAACTTCCAAGATGCGCTTGATTTGCGGAAAATTTGTGAATAATTAAATAATCTGCATCTAGAATTTTGAATGTATCTGAGACATTTATTGGGATATACTGTCTTTCTGCATAATAAACTGAATAAGGTTCAATTCCTGCTCCTGCAATTACTGCATCCTTCGGAACATTGTCTTTTATCCACTCAAATCCCTGGCGCATTTCTAAATATGTGGTTTTTCTTGAATTGATTAAATTATCTGCAGATTTAATTTGAAAATAAGCTCCTGAAAAAAGAATTATTAATACTAAAAGTATTGCAAAATGTTTGTTGTATTTTTTAATGAATTTGTAAAAATAATCAATTCCAAATCCTACAAGCAAACATATTGGAAGAGTTGTTGGGAAAAGCCATCTGTCTTCAATATCTCGCAGATAAAAAATGAAAAATGAATAAATAGCGATTAAAATTAAAACAATGAGCAACTTATTTCTTAGTTTTCTGTTTTTTAGAAGAAAATTATATGCAATTAAAATTTCAGCTAAAATAATAAATGCTCCTATAAGGAAGAAAATAAAAAAAATGTTTTGCAGATAAACTTGAAAGAAGTTTAGGATGTGAAATGCAATTGGATTGGTAATTGGTTCGCCTGCGTTAAGGTAATTTCCTCCAAGTAGAGCAGGAAAAATATTTCCCTGTTTTACAAAATTTATTAAAAAGAAAAGTAAAATTGGAAAAATTCCAATTATTCCTGCAACCCAAAATTTAATTTTGTTTAAGTATAATTGGTTTCCAAGAATTAAAATAAAAAAGTAAACGAAAAATACAAGTCCATTTGGGTATCTCATTAAAGTGCTTATCGAGAGTAAAATAAGAGAAATTGAAAAATATTTGTTGTTGAAATCTTTTTTTGTTGCTAAAATAAAAATGTAAATACTGGAAAATAAAAAAAGCATTGCAGGGATGTTTGTTAGCAATCTCACTGTGTAAAAAATATGTATCCACAAAACAGAAAAAATAAATGCCGCAATTATCCCAATTTTTTTACTGAAAACTTCTTTCCCAACTAAATAAACGAAAAATACAGATAAAACTGAGGGAACAAATTCTAAAATAAATCTAATTCCAGATTCGGGGATTTTTAAGAGTATTAATCCAGCCCAGAAAATTGGGAACAATAATGGACGGATAAGCGACTCTCCAATAACAAGAGAACTATCATTCCAAAAGCCGTATGCAAAATTTTTTGCAAGCCCTCCATAACATAGTTCATCCCACCAAAGTGGTTGGTTTCCAATTTGTATAAAATAATACAAACGAATTGCAAATGCAAAAAGGAGAACTGCTGTGAGTGAAAAATTTAAAGGGTTTTTTAGCCAGTTAATTATTTTTTCTTTTTTTTCATTAAGTTTTTTATTAGTTTGTTCTTCAGAGGAGTTTTTTGGGGTAATTGATTCTTCATGGGGATTTGTTTGAGTTTCTTCCATGAAAGTTATACAAAAAAGGGGTTTTTATTATTTATTGTTGCCAAAACCTGGTCTGCTGAAATACTATTGACAAGTTCTTTATTATATTTGTCCATTTTTTCAGGAAAGAAATCTTGAAACATTGGAGAGGTTAGTTTTGTTAGGGTGTTATAGCCCTCAATTTCATAAGGAGTGTTACAAAAAAATAAAGCAGTTGTTGGTTTTTCAAACCCCAATGCTGTATGAAGCGCCATTGTATCTGAACAAATTATTTTATCACATTTATTTATTATTGCGAAAAAATTTTTTAAAGAATTTTCTGTATTTGGTTTGTAAACTTTGAGATTTTTTTGAACTGCAAAATTTTTTAATTCTGAAAATTTTTCTTTTTCTTCTTTTCCTCCTAAAAGAATAATTTCATAATTTTGTAAGTTTGCTTTTTCAATAAATTCTTTTATTTTTTCTAAAGACCATGATTTTGAAGGCCATCTTTTTGAAGAGCCGATATTAAATCCTAATAATTTTTTTCCCTGGAGATTATTTTCTATGAGAAAATTTTCTGCAAATTTGATTGATTGTTCTGAAAGATAAATTTGGATTTTTTGTTTTTTATACTCAAGTTCGCATACCTGAAAAATCATTTCCTGATAAGTTTTCCTATTGGATTTTTTTAGTTGGTCGTCGAAAACTGTGTTCAAATAGTATTCTGCTCCTGAGTTGAAAGATTCTGGAAATCCTTCGTTGTCAAAGTAGCCAAATTTCTTTTCTGCGTTTATTTTTGAAGCAAGTTTTATTGCTTCTTGTTCAATATCCAAACTATAAAGAATATCAAAAGTTTCGCTTAATTCGCAGGGCAGAGTTAGAATTGAATTAATTAAATTATTCCCCTGTAAAATTTCAATTGCGTTTTGTTTTGTTATCCAAGTTATTTCTGAATTTGGGAATTTTTCTTTTATTGCTTCTAAAATTGGTGTTGTCCTAACTACATCGCCAAGTGCGCCTAGTTTGATTATGCAGATTTTCATGACAAGATTTAAAAATAGAATGGTTATTTAAGTTTTATGAAGGTATATATTGCAGGGAAGCTTTGTACTGAAACAGAAAGAATGCAGTTGGAAAAAGTCGCAGGGATTTGTGAGAGATTAGGATTTAAGACATTTTTGCCTCATCGGGATGTGGGATTAGCTGAAAGTATAGAAGATGTTGACGAAATTTTTAAAAAAGATATTATCGAGGGGTTTAAAGATATTGATTTGATTGTAGCTGTGCTGGATGGACTGCATGTAGGGGCAGGAACTGCATGGGAATTGGGATATGCTTATGTCAAGGGGATAAAAGCAATTGGGTTGAAGAGCGACGAGTCTGTTGAGGATGCTTTGGAGTCTTTGAGTGCGATTTTAATTGGAAGTATGAAGATTGTTAAGAGTTTGAAAGAGTTGGAAGGGGAGTTGGAGTTAATCAAGAATTCTGGTTGAAGGAGTTTCAACTTCTCTCCAGCCGTCTTTGTAGGATTTTTTTTGTTTTAATTCTTTGAAAGCTTGTTTGTATATGTAAAGTCTAGCAAAATAAAGTTGGATTGTCCAGAAAAATTCTTTAGGATTTCTTGGAAATGTTAAAGTAAAAAGCAGGCCTTGAAAAATTTCATTGAAAAGGGATTTTGTTCTTGGCATGTGTTTTGTTATTTTTTCAAGGTTTTCGTGTCCTTTTATGTTTCTGATTTTTTGATTTTTCCAGTCTTTCCAATTTCCAGGATTTTTTACATAGACTTCTGCTTTGTGTGTATAATAGATTTTGTATCCTTTGTTGTAAAAAAGATAAGGAATAATACTGTCTTCTGAAGTTTCAAGAGGAAATTTTTTTATAACTCCATTACGAATTGCGAACAGGTATCCTGAACATTCGAAGAATTTTTTTTGATTTGACAGTTTTTTTCTGACATTGTGAATTCCTGAAAAGAGAAGGTGGGACCAATAACCGTATTTTGTTTTTCTGTCGTCTAATGAGACTGGACGTGCTGTTACACAACCTACTTTTGAATCTTTGAATGCTTCAGCTATTTCATTTAATGTGTTTAGGGAGCAAAAGACGTCTCCATCAGTGAAGATAAAAAGGTCATGTTTGTTGCTTGAGTAAAACATTTCAAGTATTAAATTTAGGGCGGTTGATTTTCCTTCTCCAGGGTCGAGAAAAAATTTGACTTTTTTTGATTTTATTTTTTTCTTTAAAAATTCTTCAACTTCAGGAAAGGGATCTACAACAAGGATTTCGAATTTTTCTTTAGTTTTTTGATTTAGAAAAGATTCAATTGCTTTTTTTGTAGCTTTTGGTTCTTTGTAAGAAGTTATTATAATATTAATCATTTTGAACTTCAAAAGGGTATTCAGCTGGACGGATTATTGCAATTTTTTCTTCTCCAGAGGAAAGTTCGAGACGGGTTTTTTTCGAACCCTGCTTTCCAATGTCAGAAGTTTCTGTAGATTCTACTATCCAGATTCTGCCTATTATTTTTATTTTGTCCCCTTTTTTTAGTTCAGACGCTTTCTTTTTCATGGAAATTGGGAGATAATTAAATTTATAAAATTAATTGTTATGGAATTTCATGGCAAATGCAATAATACTCTGCTCAGGGGGAATTGATAGTGTGGTAACTGCTCATTATGTAAAGAAAAAGAAAAATTACAAAAAAATTCTGATTTTATTTTTTAATTATGGGCAGAGAACTTTGGAGCAGGAAAAAAGGGCTTCAAAAAAGTGTGCTGAAAATCTTAATGCGAAATTTAAAGAAATTGAACTTTTGGAGTTAGGAAAGATTTCCACTTCCATGATAAACAGCAACGACAAAGCAAATGAAATGAAAAAAGAAGATTTGAAAGATACAAAAGAAGAATCTGAAAATTGGTATGTGCCTTGTAGGAATATTGTTTTTTTAGTTTATGCTTTAGCTGTTGCTGAGGCGCGTTTTGTTTCTGAAGGAGAGGTTAATGAAATATTTGTTGGTTTCAAAAATGAGGGGGATGAAGCTTATCCTGATACAACTCCAGAATTTGTTGATGTAATGAATAAATTGCAGGAGACTGCGACTGCTGGGAAATTTGAGATAATTGCTCCATTTATTAGGAAAGATAAAGAAGATATAATAAAGTTAGGGGCTGAGATGGGGATTGATTTTAAGGAAACATATACATGTTATGTTGGGGCAGGGGAGAAGCATTGCGGGACTTGTTTAAGTTGTAAGTTGAGACAGGAAGGATTTTATTGGAGCGGGGTTGAGGATAAGACAGAGTATGAAGATTAAACCCGATACCTAACCTTATCATACCAAGTTTTAAATGAAACAGAAAGCGAACGATAAATTGGCTTGAGAACTTTTTCTCTGTTAAAATCATAAATTGAAAGGAAAAATAATGCAACATAAGACATAGCAGGATTTTTTAAATTTTTCCTAACTCTTTTTTCCTTCGAAAAATAATTGAGCAGAGAATTTGGCATAAATCCAAATCGAGTTTCTGTCACACTACCCCGCATTAAATTCAAAACTAAATTCAAATAAATGTTTTTCTTTTTTAGTTTGATGTGCTTGCTTCTGTCCCAGTAATTTAATTGATATGCTGCGTCTTTTTCTTTTTTTATTATTCTATCTTTTTTTGCTCTTTCATATAGTTTTGTTCCTGGAAAAAATACAAGATTATTCACAGAGAGATAATAGGGTTTTGGTAGTTTTTGCAAAAGTTGGATAAGATTAATAATATCTGAGGGTTTTTCATAAGGGTTGGAGGTTATAACATCGTACATTACTGCAATTTTTTTATATTTGTTTAGTATTTTTGCTGCCCTTATTACATCGGTATCTGTCTGGTTTCGATGATAAATTTCTCTGTTAGTTCTTTCGCTTCCCTGGATTCCTACAATAATATCTGTGCATCCTGCGTCAACAAGCAATTTTATTTTTTCATCTGTCACTGTTTTTGGATCTGCAAGGCACTTAAATCTCATGTTTACTTTTTCTTTGTAAAGTTCGCAGAATTCTTTTATTCGTGAGAGGGGACGGAATGAAAATGTGTCGTCGCGGATATCAAAATATGTGAGGGAGGGGAATTTATTTTTTAAGAAAAGGATGCAGTCAATTATGTATTTTGGCGAGTGCCAGCGGAGAATTTTTTTTCTTTTGCCTTCATACATTTTATTGAAGTGGGAATTTGAGCAGTAGTCGCAGCCATAAGGGCAGCCCCTTCCTGTCAAAAAGAAAACCTGTCCTGCTAAATCCTTTTCCTGAAATCTTCTTATTTTTTTATTTTCTAAAATGTAATGATTTTTAATATCATAGTCAATGAAAGGGAGTTGGTCTAAATCATCAATAAGATGGTTAAGAGGATTTTTTATTATTTTGTTGTTTTCTCTTATCCAAAGATTATTGATTTTTTTAATGGGTTTGTTTTTCTCAATTGCATCTGCTAATTCTTTTATTGTGATTTCTGCTTCTCCAACTGCTATTATTTTGCAATCTTTTATTGCTTTTTCTGGAGAGATTGTTGCATGAACTCCTCCGTAGACAATAGGAATTTTGGGGAATTTTTTTTCGAGAAAGGAAATTATTCTTTTAGCTCTTTGAGCAGTCGACGCAAATGAACTGACTCCTATTAATTTGGAATTTTTGCAGATTTTTGCCAACTGTTTTAATTCTAATTTTGAATAATTTTCAGAATAGTCTTCGCTGAGTGTCATGAAAGCAATTTTCACGTCGTGGCCTTGCTCTTTTAGAACTGAAGAAACTGTTCTTATTCCTTGATCTGAAGGAAAAGTGGATGTTGAAATCAGGGTTATTTTCATAATAGGAGAGAAAAAGAGATATTTTTAAGTTTTTATATTATAGAATTTCTTCTATTTTATCTATGATTTTTCCCCATTCAAACTGCTCGACAAAAATTCTCGCGCTTTTTTGGAGTTTTCTATCTTCCTGTTTTAAAGCAAATCCTATTTTATCTGTTAAATCTTGGACATTGTTGTTTTCAAACAAAAGTCCGTTTTCTTTGTGTTTGATTAAATCTGCATTTCCAGAGTTGTTGCTTCCAATTACAATTTTTTCTCTTGCCATTGCTTCGATTAGTGATTGGGGCATTCCCTCTCTTTTTGAAGGCAAAACAAATATTTTTGTAGAATCAATTTTCTTTATTTTTTCTTTTATGTCGAAAATTCCTTGAGAGAATGAAATTTGTTTTTCTAGATTTTTTTCTTTTATTAATGATTTTAGTTTTTCAAGATAATTTTGTTCAGCAGGGCCAACAATTTCCAATTTTGTGTTTTTTATTTTTGACATTGAATTGATTAAAATTTCGATGTTTTTTATAGGCGCTATTCTTCCTAAGAAAAGTAGTTTGTTTTGTTCTTTTGAAAAAGATTGTGTGAAAAATTGTTTTGGAATTCCATTGGGGATATAGAAAATTTTTTCTTTTTTAGCTCCAATGTTTTGAAGATATGGAATTTCCCAGTGAGTAATTGCAATTATTTTGTCGAATTTATTTATTGTTCTTGGGGCGATGAACTTATCATAGAGAATTACAAATATTTTTGAGATAATATTTCTTGTTGAATTGTCTTTGATAAACGGGGCGTGAGTTACTAAGAAAACTTTTGAGTTTGTTTTTTCCGCGATTTTTATTGCTTTATGTGTGTGGGGCAATCTGTAGCTATGAGCAATTATAATATCTGGGTTGAATTCTAAGGCAGATTTTTCAAAACTATTCCAATACAAATATCCTTCTCCTCCGAGTTTTTTAAATGGAAATCTTTGAATTTCGATTTTTCCTAATTTTTCTTTTTCTTTGGCGATTTTTTTTGAGCCTTTTGTTGCATTTGAAGAAAATATTTTAACTTCGTGTTTTTTTGATAAAAGTTCGGACTCTTGTTTTACTCTTTGCCAAACTCCGCAAGTTCCTGCTGAGAAATTTGTCAGCTCAAGTATTTTTAGTTTTTTCATGTATTGGGATAGAGAGAGGGTTTTTTAATTTTTTGGAAAGTGAAACACATACTTCACCATAGCAAGATTTATAAGATGCCTGTTCTATTTTTAAAAATGGTTCAAGAGACAAAAAGAGTAAAAATTCATACAAATAATTCATGTAATTTGAAATGTCGGTTTTGTTATTATGGAGATAGTGCGTGTATTAAGGAAAAGGATGCTTCGCTTGATTATTTGAAAGAGCAGTTGAGGACTGCTCGGAGATTAGGTGCAATGGATGTTGATTTTTCTGGGGGCGAGTCCACAATCAGGCCGGATTTTGTTGAGCTTGTGGCTTTTACAAAGGCGCTAGGATTTCGAGATATTTGTGTTATAACAAACGGGCTGCGAATGTCTAATATGAATTATACAAAAAAGCTGATTGATGCTGGGCTTAATGATGTTTTATTTTCTTTGGAGGGACCTGATGCTGAAATGCATGATTATTTAACTTGCGTTAAGGGAAGTTTTGAGAAAAACAACCAAGCAATTAGAAATGTGAAAAAATTGGGAGTTAAAAGGAGAATAAATATTACAGTTGCAAAAGAAAATTATCAAGATTTAGAGAAGTTTGCTGAACATATTCTTCAATTTGAGCCTGCAGCGGTTAATTTTATTAAATTTAATCCATGGGATGTTGCTTTGGATAAGGCAGAAGAATTATCTCCAAAATATACAGAACTTATGCCTCATATAAAAAAGGCCATAGATATTTTGAGTCCCCATATTGATAAAATCACAGTTAGATATATTCCTTATTGTTTTATGCAAGGTTATGAAAAACATGTTTGCAATTGTTTCCACAATTACTATGATGCAGATGAATGGTGGATTCCTTCAGTGCAATACAGAACAGAGAGAAAATCAAATAAATATTTTCTTCAGAAGTTTTTTAAGAATCTTCCTTATCTTGCAAGATTGCCTCTAAAATCATTTTCTTCATTTGATATGATGATAACTGCCTTAGTTGTGAAGAAACTTTATACAAAACCTAAACAATGTAAAAAATGCAAATATTTCCATGTTTGCGATGGAATTGACAAGCCATATCCGAAAATTTTTGGAACAAAAGAAATTGTTCCTGTTAGAGGGGAGAAGATAAAAAATCCAATGTTTGCTCGAGCTAAATATCTTGAGAAATACAATGAAAAATTTAATTTTTAGTTTTGTAATCCTATTAAATCAAAGAATCTATTAAATACTTCTAAGAAAAATTATGCCTTAGTTTATCATACCAAAGTCTAAAATCTAAAGGTAAACTTCTGAAAAATGGTTTTAATATCCTTGCACGTAGGTTATCACTTAAGTACAAAAAATTAAGTATAATGTAGGATAGGAAATGGTTCTTAAGATTTTTTTCTACTCTTTTATGTTTTAATAAATAATTTAGATAGAAATTAGGAAAAGATCCAATTCTCCTTTTTGTTGCTCCTCCCCTCATTAAATTTAAAATTAAATTAAGATAGATATTTTTTTTCTTTAATTTTATATGACTTGCTCTATCCCAATAATCTAAAAAATAAGCTGCGTCTTTTTCTGTTTTAATTGTGCCATCTGCTTTTGCTCTATCGTAAAGTTTTGTTCCTGGAAAGAAAACAAGATTATTTACTGAAAGAAAATATGGTTTAGGCATTTTTTGGAGTAACCTTATTAGATTTACAATATCTTCTGGTTTTTCATAGGGGTTGCTACCAATAACATCATAAATCACTGCCAATTTCTTTTTGTATTTGCTAAGAATTTTTGCTGTTCTTATTACATCAGCGTCTGTTTGGTTCCTATGATAAATTTCTTTATTTGTTCGCTCACTCCCTTGTATTCCAACAATCATATTTGTACAACCTGCATCCACAAGCAATTTTATTTTTTCATCTGTCACTGTTTTTGGATCTGCAAGGCACTTGAATCTCATATTTACTTTTTCTTTGTATAACTTGCAAAATTTCTTTATGTCTTCAAGAGTTCTCAATGAGAATGTATCATCTCTAACGTCAAAGTAACCTAAAGAGGGGAATTTCTTTTTAAAATATAAGATTCCATTGACAATATATTCTGGAGAATGCCATCTTAGAATTTTTTTTCTTTTTCCCTCGTATATTTTATTAAAACAACTATTACTACAGTAGTCACATCCATAAGGACAACCCCTTCCTGTTAAAAAGAATATCTGTCCCCCCAAATCTTTTTCATTAAATTTTCTTATTTTCTGGTCTTCTAAAATATAGTGATTTTCTAACTCATAATCGGGTAGAGAAATTTTATCAAGATCATCAATTAAATCTCTTACAGGATTTTTGATTATTTTATCTCCTTTTCTTATCCAGAAGTTCTTAATTTTATCAATTGGTTTGTTTTTTTCAATTGCATCTGCTAATTCAACAATTGCTTCTTCTCCCTCTCCAACACAAACCATATCTGCAAGAGCTATACATTTTTCTGGGAAGAGTGTTGCATGAATTCCCCCATAGACTATAGGAGATTCTACCTTTCGCTTCAAAAAACAGATGACTCTTTCTGCTCTACCTGTAGTGGAAGCAAATGCATTGATGCCAATTAGTTCACTATCTCTGCAAAGTTTTTCTAATTGTAATAATTCTCCGATTTTATAATTCCTTGAATAATCCTCTCCAAGAGTCATGAAAACGATTTTTACGTCGTGGCCTGCTTCTTTTAAAACAGAGGAAATTGTCCTTATACCTTGATCTGAGGGGTAAGTTGATGTGGAAATTAGAGTTATTTTCATTATCTTAAAAGTAGGGAACTACTTTATAAGTTTTTAGATAATGGAGAAATCTGGTGTTTTCAATTAAATTATAAATAAATGCTTTCGTCCAGATATATAAATATTTATAATAGATTTAAACATAAAAATTAAATAATGGAAAAGACAAAAAAGTTAATTTTTAGTTTTATTATTCCTGCACATAATGAAGAAGATGTAATTGAAAATTGCATAAAATCTATTTTATCTCAAAGTGAGAAAAACTGGGAAATTATAGTAGTGAATGATGGTTCAATTGATAATACTCAAAATGTTATCCAGGATATTGTGAATCAAAATAAAAAAGTAAAACTCATTAGTAATACGAGAGGAACTAGTGCAGCTTATGCGAGAAACCGTGGTGCAGAAAGAGCAAAAGGAGATTATTTAATATTTTTAGATGCTGACCAAATACTTGAAAAAGATTTTTTAATAAAATTGTTGGATCTTTTTCAGTCAAATAAATTTGAGATTGGTGCAATAAGAATTCTATCAAAAAAACCAAAATCAATATTTCAGAGGGGGTGGCATTCATATAGACAGTATAATAAGTGTGCAACACCAATTGTTAAAAAAACTCTTTTTGATAAAATAAAATATAATGAAGATTTATTTTATGTAGAAGATGATGTTTTATTTGAGGATGCTAGAAAATTGGGACATAGAATAATTGAAACAGATGCTTGGGTTTATCATATTGATCCTAAAACATTTAAAGATAATTGGAGACAGAGAAAATGGCAAGGGAGAGGAATGGTGATGAAAATTTTCAGATTGAAAAAATATTGGGCAATTAGACATTTTCTTCCATGCTTAATCTTGCCTTTAATGTTTTTTTGGATTTATATTCTTCCGATTTATTTATTAGTTATCTGGATTTTTTTTAGTATTAAATCTAAAGAAGTTATGAATTCATTTTTTTGGATAGTTGCTGATTTTATCGGAAGATTTATTTCTTTGTTTTATTTTTTAGTATATTCACTTGCAGCGATAATAAAAGGAGAAATTATATAATGGAAGATATAAAAAAAATTTTGATTATCCGGAATGACCATATTGGAGATTTAGTTTTATCTAGTGCGGTTTTTAGAGAGTTAAAGAAAAAATTTCCAAATGCCAAGATAATAATTATTGTAAGTAAACTAAATCGTTCTGTTGTCGAGAAGAATAATTATATTGATGAAATTTGGGAGTTAGGATTAGCGAAGCATAATTTACGTAGTTTTTGGGAATACTTTAAAATGTCCTGGAAAATAAAAAGATCAAAATTTGATGTTGGAATAGATTTACGAGGAAGCATTATGAATAGTTTTTTTCTTTTATGGTTGAGCGGAATTAAAAAGCGTATTAGCAAAACAGATGTTAATCCAAAAATAAAGCTACTTTTGACAAATCCTGTAAATATAAAATACAAGTCTCATATTACTGAAGATAACATTTGTATAATTAAAGAGGGTTTTGGAATAAATGTAAAAGATAGTTCTCCTGAAATTCTTACAAGTGAACAAGATACAGAAGAAATTAAAAATTTTTTAAAAAAAGAAAATTTACAAAACTATATTTGTTTGTGCCCATATGCAAGATTAGAAAATAAACAATGGCCAATTGATAATTGGAAAGAAATTATTAAATGGTTTGGAAAATTTAAACCTGAAAAGACCTTGCTTTTGATGGGGACTAAAAAAGAAGAAAACCGACTAAATGAACTTTCAAATTTAAATAAAAATTCTCGGGTTATTTTAAATTTTGATTTAAGAAAAATGTCTTTATTGTTTAAAGACGCTGATCTTGTAATTGCTCAAGATGGGGGACCAATGCATATTGCTTGGGTATCTGGAGCAAAATTAATAGAATTGCATAATTTATTTCTTCGTTGGTTAAATAAATTTGTTCCACTTGGAAATAATTCACATGTTTTATACACAAAGAATATTAATATGGGGACTATTGGGGTGGAGGATGTTAAAAATATCGTCAGGAAAATTATTTAAATCAAAAACTCCCCATTTTTCAAAGCATATCTCCAGATTAAAAATCTAGTGTAAAGTTTTTCAAAATACATTGCAATTACAATTTTCAAATCTTTAGAACTACGGATTGAATGGAAAAGAAAAAGCAATGGTGGGAAAAAGATAATTGGAAAATGTTTAGGGAAGACAACTGGGCCGATTTTTTGTATCGGAAAATTGTATTTTTTATTAGCTTTTAAAAAATCCTCGACTTTTTTTGCATAGAGAATTGTTTTTTTGAAATTCCATTCTTGATATTCGTGGAAGATGATTGCATTTTTTGAATAAATTATTTTTCCGTGTTTGCTCATTCTTTTGAAAAGGATTTTGTCTTCAAGGTAGTTTATTTCTTCGTCAAATTTTACTTTTTTTAATATTTTTGCTCTGAAGCCTGCATTTGCAGTCATTGTGTCTTGGCCGTCGTTGGTGACAATTCTTGTTGAAGCTGTTGGAAATTTTCCATTTAATTCATAACAAACTTTTCCGTGAAATCCAATTACTTTTTTGTCTTGGAAGATTTTGTTTACTTGTTCAAGCCAGTGTTTTTCTGCATAGCAATCTGCATCTGTAAAAACAATTATTTCATTTTTTGCTTTTTCAATTACCTTATTTCTTAGTTTTGGAAAGGAGCCAAATTCTTTATGAATAACTATTTCAAAATTTTTATAAGTTTGATTTTCTATGGATTCGAGACATTTGCTAAGATCTAAATTAGGTCTTGCAATTATACAAACTGATATAGAATATTTTTTGCCATCCATTTTGGAGAATATGACATACTTGGGCCGATAAAGCAAGGGTGGATGCAGTTCCTGCATCTTTTTGGAATTTTATCTAATTTTAGAATTTCATTTATGTTATAATTATTTTCTCTAACATTTCCTAACTTCTTTCTAATTTCACAGCTTCTAACCTGCCCATCTGGCTCTAAAACTGCAATAATTTCTCCTGCAAGACATTTATATGGGACTGGTTTTCCTTCTAAAATACTGCAATAAATTTCATCTAGTATTTGTTTTCTTTTTTTGTAAAAAGGATTTAATTTTTCAGAAGTTATTTTTTCAATTTCAGAAGCAATTTTTTTAAATTCTTCAGCAGTTATCATTACTCCGGGTTTTGCTCTAACTAAAATTGGGTCAAGATTGTTTGTTTTTGTTTTTAGGAATTTTAATAGGTTAATATATGTAGAGTAATTAATTTTACTGAGGGCTACATTAAATCCTGCTTCAACTCCTATCTTTTTCAGTTCATCAAAAGTTTGCATTGCGTTGTCAAAACAATCTCTTCCGCGAATTTCATTGTGCAAATCTTTGAATCCATCAACAGATATCATTATTGAGAAATTAAATCCTTTGTTTTTCATTTTCTGGACTTTAGAAACAATTTGTTTTGTGAAAAATCCATTTGTAGGAATTATAACTTTTTTTAGCCCTCTTTTGAAAAATATTTCTACTAATTCAACTAAATCTTCCCGCATAAATGGCTCGCCTCCTGAAAGTTGCAAATATTCTAAATGTGGAAGATTGTCTGCGATTTTTTCTATTTCTTCTACTGTAAGTTCTTTAATATTTTGCTGATTAAGTTCATTTGCATAAAAACAATGTTTGCATTTTAAAGGACAGCGAGTTGTCACAAAAAAAATCAGGGTTCTTAAGTTTCGGTTGAAAAATTTTTGAAGCTTCATTAAATTTGTAGAATAAAGGTGTTTAAAATGTTTTTGATTCTATATTTTTTATCTCAACAGATGTGTGGCCCAAGTTTTGCTGGTAATTTGTTTTTACTTTGGTGTCGCAAGGATGGCACTGTCCGAATTTTTCGCAATGCCTGAACCTATCTTGAATTTTAAAATCTTTATCAGTTATATTCCCTGTTGGAAATTCTTCTGAATATAAATCTCTATGACATTTATACACCCTTCCATTTGGGCCTATTAACAATTCAGAAGTTTTGCATTCACATTCTTTTGTTGTTTTTTGAAAAGAGCAACCAGAATATTTAGAATAATCTCCATAAGTTATTAAAAATGGATTTCCTAAATCATCTATTCCTTCAAATTTTCCTGTAAAATCTTTTACTCTAAAATCAATTCCAGAATCTAAACATCTGAATTGCATTTGAGTTATTGCTTGCAATTGTTTTTGACTTGGATATTGGACTGCATAAATGCCGACGTCAAATCCTGCTTTTTTTAATTTTTTTGCATTTTTTACAACCTTTTCTCCGTTTCCCATTTGCTCTGGATGGTAAGAAGCCCGAATTGATGAATAGTTTGCATCTCTTCTTAATCTTTCTGGATTTACTTCTTCAATAAACCTTTCTAATCCTTTTCCCCCCCATGTTAAATTTGTGAGGATATCTATATTAAGTTCTGGTTTGAGATTATTAATGATTTCTATGAAATTTTTGTGTAGAAAGGGTTCTCCTCCACAAAAAGTTACTGGAACTTCTGGACGAGAGTTTATTTTATTTAATGCATCTACCCATTTTTCTCCAGAGATTTCTTTAAAGGATTTTCTATCAAGGCCTTTATCAAAGTCATTTAAACAATAAGTACAATTAAGATTGCACCTCATTGTTAGGAATGCTGCAATGTATTTATAGGAATCGGGAAGTTTTATTTCTTTTTTAGTCATTTTATAAAATTGTTAAAGAGAGAAGGTTTAAAATTATTGTTGTTAATGAAAATATGTTTTATACTGTTAAAGCTTTTCGATATAACATGGGAACATGGGCTTTTTGCAAAATTCTTCCAAGTCCACTTCCTGAAGGGCTATATTGAGTTAAATAATCTTCAATTAAAGTTCTTTGTTCATCTGAATGAGATATTTTTATGTCAATGCCTTCAGATACTGAATGATTGAAGGGGTTAGAATCAAATTTATCTTTTAAAAGAGTTACAAAATCAAAATGAAATTTCTTTGTTTCTGTTTTATCTGATAAAAGAGATTGTTTACGCAATAAACTAAAATCATGGAGTTCCTGCAGATAATTTTCAGATTGCTCATCTAAGGAATTATTTTGTTTTAATAATTTTCTTGCTTCTTCAAAAGCAACTTTATGTAATTCTCGCATTTTTTCAAAAAATGCTTTCCCTTTGTATTCAAATAATTCATTTTTTCCCAACTCTCCTAACTCATAACGTTTAATAATTCCTGGCTGCTGAAGAAATTTTTTTAAATCGTTTCTGCTTTCCCATAAATCTCTCTTATTTTCTTCTAAAAATCCTTGATAAATTTCTTGCATTCCTTGAGGATTTTTAGTAACTGATTCATGAATATTTCCCACCAATTTTGAAGGAGTTATATTGTTTTGTTCAAGAAATTTTATTAATTCCCCTAAAATTTGGCTATTATAAAATATTTCGGCTGTTAAACTAAGTGAACGGCAATCTAAATAATCTTCAAAGGACATTATATTACTAGAAATACATATCTCCTCTGTTTCTGCAGCAGAAAATTGTTCTCCATAAAGATTGTAATCTCCAAAACAATAAGGTATTACTCTAAAGCGAGTTTGCATTGGGTATTTTTTTCTAGATTCTATACTCGAAACTTCTGAAGCTGGCAGAAGAATAAGTTGGTAGGTTCTAGAAAGATTTACACCTGCATCTAACAAATCAAATACTGATTTAAAGTGGGCCTGTTTTGTATCACCTGGAAGAGCTAAGATAACTTCTCCCTGGCTATTTGCTCCAAGAGTTTCAGCAAATTTAGTTAATTCAACCATTTCATTTGTTGAAATATTTTGTCTCTTGATATTTTTTAAAACTTCATGGTCTGTTGATTGAACAGATGCACCTAAATGCATTGCCCCCCCAAGCAATTCCACACATTCCATTGTTCTTTTCTTTTGATTTTTTCCAGTTGATACATCTATAAATTTGGGCCAATTGTATTTTTTTCTTTTTTCTGAGAGAGAATTGCAAAGTTCTAAATCATGCAGATACATTCCAAAATTTGAATCAACTATTCCTAAATTTGGAACTTTTGCTCTTTGAGCAATATAATCAAATTCATCTATTGCACGTTTCTTAGAAAATCTGGCAATTTGATTAAAATAATCATTTCCTTCAGTACAATATGTGCAGCTAAATGGACATCCGCGAGTACCTTGAATTAAAGGCATTAACTTTTCATCAAAAAATTTATCCATTAATCCTAAAAGATAAGGCGAGGGAATTTCATCTAAGTTTGATAATCTTTGCGTAGGAGTTCCTCTGACAATTTTTCCATCTT
This sequence comes from Candidatus Pacearchaeota archaeon, assembly GCA_017609885.1. GTDB lineage: Archaea > Nanobdellota > Nanobdellia > Pacearchaeales > GW2011-AR1 > JACPLR01. Next base: position 3,289 of record JAFCDB010000004.1, on the reverse strand, counting down.
GAATATAATGGCAACTTAAAAGAATTGATTTTTGAGATTTAATATTATTGACATCAAAATTATATTGTAATGCTGTTTTTAATAATTCAGAAAATGCTTGTTCTCCTTCTCTTACAATATAGAAATCAATTTCTGGGTGTGAAAGCAAAAATTCTTCTTGTTTATCATGATCAAGGGGATAATCAGGGCCTCCAAAGACAGTTATTGTGCCTGGAGATTTCTGTTTTATTCTTTTTGCAAATTCGCAGGAAAGATTTGAATTCCATGCATAATTTGAAAAGCATGCAATCTTAGGATTTGTTTTTTCTAAATAATTTGCAAAATCTTCTGGATATTTGAAAATTTCTGCTGAAATTTCTTCGGGGAATTTTTTTAGAGCATAAGATGCAACATAAGAAACTCCTAAAGGAAATGTGCTGCTTGCAAGTCCTTTTCCTGTATGTGTTAAATCTGAGAAACTTATTGGCACTTTCATTTTATAAAATTTTATTCTTATTATTTAAAATAATCTCTCTCTGATGTTCTGGAATTTTGATTTTAGGAAGTTCTTCAAAAGTAAAATACTTTAAATACTGTCCCTCTGTCAGTGTAATTTTTTCTATTGGAGTATCAATATCCCCCCTGAAAAAAAATAAACTGTAATCTTCTCCATAAGAAAATAATTGTATTTTTTTTACAAATTTAATGTTTTTAATTTCGCAATTTATTTCTTCTTTTATTTCTCTTTTTAATGCTTGTTTTTCTGATTCGTTTTTTTCTACTGCGCCTCCGATTAAATCCCAATATCCTGGATAAGAAATTGATGGTTTATTGTCTCTTTTGTATAAAAGAATTTCTTTTTTATTAATTAAAATTATTTTTACTATTTTTTTCATTTTATATAAAATTATCATGAAGGCCTGGCTTTATTAATCTTTCGAGATAGCGATTAATTGGGTCTAATCTGCATCCTTTTCTGCAATTATCAACACCATTTTTTCTCAACTTTTCTAAAACTTGTTTTCTTTTTTCCCCTTGCCATATTTCACTAAAAGTTTGATTATTTAAATTTCCATATGTAAACTCGGAATTATCATAAAAAAGATTGCAGGGAATAACATCCCCGTTTGCAGAAATTAATGCAAAAAATGGAAGTCCATAACATTCAGAATATGTTGCTCCTTGTTGAATTCTTTCTTTAGTTTTTTTTCTAAAATGAATTTCAAAATCTTGAGTTTCAAGAGCCATTAATTTTTCCTCTAATCTTTCTGCATCTATTTCATCAACTATCCAGTCATTTTTACTTTGAGGATGGTGAGAATAGGGTTTAATTTGCAAATTATCTGCTCCAATATCCCTGCAGATTCTTGCTAAATCCTCAATTGTATGTGCATTTGCTGAAAGAAGAAGAGTTTGGACTCCAAGAGTTGTTTGTAATTTATTTTCCTTTTTAAATTCTACAGCATATTTTATATTTCCAATTACTTTATCAAAATCTTTTTTATTAGTTCCATGAACTTCTGCGTAATTTTCTGCAGTTCCTGAATTAACACTAAACCTTGCCCAGGTTAAATTTGGCGAACATTGTTCTGTTTTTCTTTGATTAAATAAAACCCCATTTGTCGTTGTTGAAACATCCATTCCCTGTTCTTTTGCATTTTCAATAAATAATGGCGTATCTTTATGAACAAGTGGCTCCCCTTCTCCTGCAAACATTACTGATTTAACTCCGTGTTTTGCCATATCTTCTAAATTTGACAGCAAGGTTTCTTTTTTTATATCTTGGGTTTCATGTTCTAAAAAATCCAATGCACAAAAAATACATTTATGGTTGCATCGATTTGTAGGCCCTATTTCAACATAAATTGGAAAACAATCTCCTGTTTTTTTCCATTGCGCAACTCTTTCTGGATGATACATTAATTTGTGGTTGTCTATTGAAAGATCTGTCATAATTTCTCAAGCTTTTTCTCATTTAAAAAGATTTATCTTTTTTTAGACTGATAAACGCAGGGCTGTTTGAAGCAACAAATAAAGCAGGGCAACAATGCCTCTTGCTTAAAATAAAAATATCTTTTTTGTTAATACTTCCTAAAAAAAGAAAGCATTACTCCTACATTATAGTTTTCAAATATTTCTCCCAGTTAAATTCCCCTTTTGGCACTACAAATTTTTTAATTTTTTCTAAATTACCCTTTGCACAATGATGTACAGACGCAGCAGATGATGTAATAATTGGAGAACTTTCAATATTTCTTCTTGGCGTGATAAGAAAAATACCCTCTGAATAGAATGTTGTGAACACCTGGTTGTCTCTTTCAAGAGATTCTAAAACAGATTGGCAAGTATCAATAAAATTAGACTCGTCGTAATTTCTATCAACACATAAGGTATCAAAAAAAGTGTTAACTAATCTAAATGTGTTTTTTCCTATCTGGATTCTTTCTTTCGAAACTTCTTTAATAAGAGAGTAACTTTTGAGGACTCTTGGATATATATGGAAGTGTTCATGTTCTGGAATACTCATAGCATCTAAGGTATGATTTCTTGTATTGATTAAATTGTTTTTATCTGAATAATCAATAAGTTTTTCCAAGCACTCACTTGTTACTATTCCTCCTCGGGTTTTTCCTTTTTCTGGAAAGTAAAATAGTTCATCATCTTTTTCAACTCTTTTGCATCTTAATCTCAGGTTATCATGGTTTTTTTGGACTAATAATGCATGGCCAATTTGATGAGGATACCGATTTGGCAACACAAAAGCGTATCCTAGGTCTTCCATGACATTATTAGGAACCTCTTCCTGATTTGTAGATGCGTCTATTCCTTGTAAAACATTTTCGCATAGAAAACAATTTGTATCAATTCTCAAACCATATTGATCATGATGTTTTAAGGGGATGTATTTATTTTGTTTTTTCATCAAGGCATGTCTCATTTCAGCATTTGGGGCACTTTGTAAAATCATTGTTCCTTCCATATTTCCAATAGTCATTTCTGTTAATTGATTTTTTACTTCATTTACAAAAGAGGAGGGGATGCTGTATCCTCGAAGTGCTTCTGTCCAAGAACTAAGGTAACTACTATAATCATCTAAAAATAAAGGAGTTTCTCTGTTTCTATGAGATATTTTTTCCATATATTTATTGCTTAATTGAGTTTTATAAGTGTTATGCTAACAAATAGTATATATTATTTTATCAGTATCTCCGCACAGGAATTCTAATTAATTTATCACTTTAAAATTTCGAGAAAAATATTAAACTCCCCGATTGCTCGGAGAGTTATGTCTAACCTAAAAAAATATATG
>JAFCDB010000003.1 GCA_017609885.1 Candidatus Pacearchaeota archaeon | reverse complement strand
CTCTTTTAACCTAATCTCTTTAACAACTTGCGCTAAAATAATCCTCTTCAAATCTTTATTATAAACACCAACTAAACACGGCTCTTGTTTATAATCTGTTTCAATATCATAATAGATTTTTGTAAATTTCTTATTTCCTTTATTCATTAATCCAAAATCACCATAATCATTTTTTGCGGGTTTAGGTATTTCGGGTTTAAATTCAACTAATTTATTTTTACTTTTTAGTTCTTGCTTAACAATCTCATTAACTTGTTTCAACTCCTCATTAAAATCATTAAGCCCACTTTCAGCTAACGCGCCTTTAATCATATCTTCTTTATTCCCTAAATCCATAACGTTATAATTCTCTCGTGTTATTTTCAAGCCCGCGCTACTTTCCATTAATCTTAAACTATGATATATTTGTATTCCGTTTCGTGCGTCGGGTATAAACTCTAAAAATCCTCTCTCGTCTAAAAATGCCCTAGCGTCTGCACACTCTTTTATTTTTCTCTCGCGTTTTTCTTTATCTTCAATCAAACTAACCCTACCTAAATAATCATCCCAAACCTCGCTTATACCTCTCTTAATTAAAATCTCTCTTTGATAGCCATACAACGCTTTAACAATCCCTCGCCCGTGTTCTGTTTTCTCTACTAGTTTTTTGCTGTAACCTTTCTCAAAAATATTAACACCTTTCTTAAACTCTTCACTAACATCAAACTCTCGCTTATCTCTAATAGCTTTAACTATTTTTTCAAAAAACTTTTTATTCTCATCATTCTTTTTTAACTTACTAGCTATGTAAGTTAAGCAAACACCACGCTCACCTTTTTTTAAATTCCTAGCAATTTCTAAAATCTGTTCTTGTCTGTTTAACTCTATGCTGTCAAATAAAAAACTAGAACGGGTGTTTTTACTTTTTCCCATAACCGAAGTATCACCCGCCCTAGAAATTAAAGCCGATTTCTTATTTAAAGAAAAAGTATCAACTATCTTTTTGTTATTTTCAAAATCTTTTAAAACTAAATTATCCACTTTCTAACACCTCACTTTTATTATAAGTTTTCAAATGCAAACTTTCAAACCCTCTAACCTGCCCCGAAAATTTATTTAACTGCTCATCAATAAATTCTCTATCTCTTGCGTCTAATAAATAAAATACTCCTAACCACTGCCTATTATACTCCTCTTCTGTTTCTGCAATAATCGGTATAACTAAATGCAAACTTCTATTTCCACTTGTTTTAAGAATAAATTTAACACCTTTCTCTCTAACTAACCTAGTCAATTTTTTAATAACCTCATCACCACCTTTTTTATCACTTTCAAAAACTAACAGCGCTCTTTTATTATCTACACTTCTTAAAGAAATATGATAACTAACAAAACCTTTCTCTCTTTCTATTTTATCCAAATATTCTTTAAGTGTTAAATCACCATATAGTTTTTTATTTCTAGCTACATAATCATCATTAACAAAATCAAAAATAATATTCTCATTATAATCCACGCCTGTTTCATAATTAGTAGTTTCTCTTTCTGTTCTCACAAACTTCGGTTTAAATAATTCTATATCTCTAAACATTTTACACCCCTATAATTTAAATCAGAATTTTCAAAATACTCTTTATCATAACCCTGCGAAGCCCCGCAACACTCACAAATATTATTAAAAAAATAATCCTCAACATCTAACTCGTAACCACAACAAGAACATCTTTTAATACATCTATCTTTAAGTAACAAACAAACAGCTAAACACACCCATACTTTTATTAATCTTATTTGCAATATTTCTATTATCATTTTGTTAGCGTGAAATGATAGCCGAAGAGTTTAACTCTTTGGCTTTATTTTTTTAATCATAACTTTCTTTTAAATGTGAGTATAACAAAATTACACTTTATTACACAAAATTACACATTTATTTTTTAACCAAAATAACCCCAACTATCAGCTTTAATTTTATTTTGTCTTAATGTGATAAACTTTTTATTTGTCTTAATCAAATCATTAACGGCTTTCTTACATCTATCTAAACTCTCTATGCTACTAGCAACCTCAACATCACAAACACTAACTTTATTAATCGGGCTTATTCCAAACTCGCGCTCATTAATCATATTACTAATTAATTTAATTAACTCTTCTCGGCTCATACCTTCAATATCTTTTTTCATTTTGGGCGCTTATCTTTCCATTTATTTATACAATCTGCGCGGGTATCAAAACAGAATAAGAACATAGCCCACATATCTTTTAACTCAAACTCCCCCTCACAATAAACCTCGCCCGTGTTATTATCCTCAACCCTATAAGTTTCTTTCATAGTAAGCGCACTCTTCGGGCGGTGATTAACACATATCCAACCCCTATTAATTAATGGCTTTCCACAACCACTACACTTTAAGTTATCCCTATCTATAACATCTTGTATCTTTGGTTTAAGTTCTCGCTCATATACATTAACATCACCTAATAAATAAGGGTGTGCTATATCCACATCAATAAACTTACTGCTGTCTTGTATTCTTATCTTCATTCTAACACAACCCCTATTTTACTATGATGATGGTTAAAATTTCTCACCTTATAAGTTAATTTAATGGGCGAGCGTGGGCTTTTTAGTGGCGAAATATGGCTAAAAAGGGCGAAAACCCTAGTATTTTCGCCATATACACCTCTATCAATAGTTTTAATCATCATTTTCTTTAAACTCCTCTAATGTGTAACCTTTCTTTTCTGCTAACTTCTTGTTTTTATGTATTGAGCTTAAAGAAATACCTAACTTCTTACTAGCAACCTCATATCTATTACTCTCTTTTATGTTAGCTAACACTTTCATAACCTTATCTTGCTTATCTGTTAATGGTTTTCTATCTACTATCTTTTCAGTATGTTCATCCGCTAAACTTCTCTCATTAGCTAGCTCTAACGAAATGTTTTTATTTAATCTTGTAGTAAAATCAACTTTCATTTTCTCATAAATCTCCTCATTCTCTTTACTCGGGCGCGGGATATCCCACCAAAACAACTGACGCGATTTATTATTACCCTTATCATCCTTAAAGAAAATATACATTTGTTTTCTATATGGCTCGGCTTTAAAATCGCTATACTCTAAAAATCGCGGTTTAATTCTGCACGTTTGATTATTTTTATTTATACTCATAGTTTCAAAGCGCGCGTGAAATAACTTTCTAGTGTTCTTATCTAATAAGGTTTCAAATGGCGTGCAAAAGAATAAAGTTAAATTTAAATGTCTAAACGTGCTTAAAACATAATTGAAAACTTTATTTGCTTTGCTTTGAAATTCACGCGCGGATATGCTACACTGAAATTCGTCACAAACTATTTTACTACCTCGCCTTAACTTTCCGCTATTAATTAAATCCATTAATTCTTTTAATGTAAAAACTACGTGTTCTTTAACATTAAAAGGCACACCATCTAATTTACTCATTATCTCACAAATTGAAATAGCACTTAATGTTTTTCCACTCCCCGTTTTTCCAACAACCGAAATAAGATTATTCTTATTTTGTTTCATAGTTCGGCTAACCATCCAACGCGCCCAACTATTAAGTTTTGCTTTCCCGCGATAAAGATAAACCGCATTAGCCATTATTCCTCATCCCCCTCATTATCATCCTCAACACCTAACTCATCTCTATCCTCACCATAAACGGCACTCTTCAAATAATCATTTCTTTTCAATAACATATTTAACGCAATAAATAATTTCTTTGCATATTTTAATTTCATTTCCAAAACAAAAGCATTTCCTAAATCATCTTTCCCCGTATCCTCTTTAATTCTCTCATAAGTTTTTTTCAAAATTCTTTTAACCTCATATCCGAAAGCGTTAATAATTCTAACACACCTTTCATAAACTTGTAACATCTCCTCATCAAAATAAGGCATTAAAATATAAGCTAAATTTTCTATCGCCTGCATATAGCTTTGTCTTGTATCTTCATTCTCAATAGTTTCGCTATAATTTCCGTGATTTCTAATTATTGTTTTATCCCTTAACTCGCTACTGCTAATTTCTAAAATTTTTTTAATATGCCCTAGAACAATCTGTCTAAATTCTAGCTTATCGTGTGTATAAGTATTTTGTGTTTCCATTTTTAAAAAATAGAAGTGGTGAAGTTAAAAACCCTCACCGACTTCTTTATCTGAAATAGTTTCGTCTAGCATACGAATAACTTTTTTAAGATTTCTAAACCACGTTTCTAAATCGGGTAAATTGCAGTTAATCGCTGTTTCTTTTGTTTCATAGATTACACCGCCATTAATCCCTTTAAATTTACAAACAACGTCTAAACTTATTTCGTGGTTTTGCATACTAAAATTATCCTCATCACTAGGCGCGTATTGTTTCCAATATTCCTCGTCACTAACTTGTTTATCCTTAAACACGTCACCGACTTGTTTATCTTTTACAAAACCTTTTTTCATTTATGTTACTCCCGCTTTCGCTAAAATTTAATTTAATCATTTTCACCCTCTTCTTGTGCTAGCTCATCTCTATCCTCACCATAAACCACACTCTTCAAATAATTATTTCGCTGTAACAATCCCATTAACGCCCTAAAAAATTCTCTATAATGTCCAAAACTATTTTCATATTTTGGTAATTTTTTACACCTATCAAACTCTTGTTCGCTTTCTCTCATCTCATCATCATAATAATTATACAACGCGTCAGCTAATACTAAAATCGCTGTTTGATATCTAACACAAATTTCGGGTTCAAATAAACCATATCTGCTTATTTTCAAAATTTCTTTAATATGCCCTAGAATAATCTGTCCGTATTCTAGCTTTTCATTCCCCATAAAATTATTTTGATTTTCCATTTTTAATACTCCTCATCATCCTCGCGCTCTTGCACGACTTCGTTTTTAGTTTCACCATAAACCTTACTCTTCAAATAATCATTTCTGTTAAGAAGTTTATTTAATTCCCTAAACAACCCTCTAAAAACTTTCATAATTCCATTAGCATACTCGTTAATATCGCTTACTTTTGTGCCGTTCTTTGTGGTTTCCCTCATCATCCAATCATACTCATCTAAAAATTTCTCATAAACTATTTTCATCTCATCATCAAAAAAAGGTAATAGAATATCACTTAAACCCATTACAGCACGCTTATAACATTTAGCATAATCTAAAATCTGTTCTTGCGGAATAACCTTTAAATTCAACTCCATAACTCTACGCATATAACTTAAAACAATTTCTCTAAAATCTACATTCTCGTTACTGCTATAATTATTATCATCCATTTTTATAAACCAAAATATGCACTCCTTTCAAATTTATTTTTTTAAGTTTAATTTTATCAGAATTTTCTTTTTGAATTTCACAAACTTTTTTTTCAGTGTTTAATAAAATTTTCAAATCTTGTTTAGTTAATCTATCGTCAAAATTCCCGCCGTGCCTATAAATATCACAATCATCACCAAAAACTTTAACATACTCATCAATCGCCTCTAAAATTTTTTTCTCTTGCTCATCTTTTATTTTTTTAATATCCATTTAAATCCACCTCGCTTATTTCAGAAATTTTTATAACTTTTACTCGGGATTTTTTAATATCATAAATCTCTAAAAAATCATCATCACAAGATAAAATTTTACATTCAAATCTAAAACCATTAAGTAAATAAACAATACCCTCTAATCCAATAGAGTTTTTTAATCGGCTTATTAATAACTCGCTCATAATATCAACCTCTATTTTTTACTTTTATCAAGCAACTCCAAAATACGATTTAATTTAATTTCAGTAGATAAACTTTCAAAAAGTTTTTTTCTACAATAAGAGCTTAAAGTAACTTCGCCGTCTGCTTTCGCTAACTCGTCTAACCGCTTTCGCTGTTCTTCGGTTAATCTTATTCTTAACATATATGTTGTAGATGTCATCTTAAAACCTCAAAATTTTTATTTTGTTCATATTCTTTTAATAAAAGTAAGATAGCTTTTCTAATCAAATAACTCCTACTTCTTTCACTTCTTTTTTTAAGCTCATCTAATTTTCTAACTTCATTCTCTTCTAAATTTAATTGGAAATTTTTAAACCCCATCTTACTTATACAATAAAGTATAACTAATATACTATTTAAATGTTTTGGTTATACGATATCGTATAACTAATTACTTAATAGTGATAAACTTTAAAAAGAATAAACGTATAACTGAATTATGGCTAAAAAAGAAATTAATGTTTTAGAGAGTTCTGAACATTCAATATTAATTTACATTATAAATAATCAAGAAATGTATGCGTCTGAAATTGCTAGAAGAGTAAAAGAACAACAAGGCACAATACAACGTAGATTAATGAAATTAAAAACTTCGGGTTTAATAAAAATCAAAAAACACCCCGATAAAATAAAGAACATAAAACTTTTTTATGTAAATTGGAATAAAATTTTAGATGAATTTATTAAACTTTTAAAAGAACAAAAAGATGAATTTATTGAAATACACAATAATCTTAAAACAAACATTAAACCCGAAAGATTAGAATTGTTAGAGTTATTAGAAAATCAAGGTTTTATAAAAAACTTAAAAAATAACAAATATCTAAAAAAAGCATTAATAGAATATTTTTCTAATATCTCTAAAATAAAAAAATGTTCTCTTTATAATGCACTAAGTTACTTTACTTTTTTCGGTGATTTTGAATTTACAACATTAACACACCCTAGCTTACGACAGGTTATCTCTCAAATAGAATTAAAAAAGGATTTAGAAAAAAAAGATAAAAACAAACAAGAAGATTTTTTTAATGAAAATTTAAAACAAAATTCAAAAGAATGGTATGATGAAATGCGTAAATCACACGATAGTTTAATGAAAAATATAACTTCAAGGTATGATAACGAAGAAAAGAAAATTAAAGAAATAATAGAAAATGATAAAGATTTAAAGAACATACTTAAATTTAATGATATAAGAAAAATTTTAGGTATGGATTTAGGGTTACAAATTTCTCTTAACGATGCAATAGAACAAACTGCTTTTTATGTTATTAATAATAATTTTCCAAAACAAGAAATAGAAAAATACCTTAATGATATTTTCTTTAAACATTCATTAAGGTATAAGGGTGTTTCAGATGAAGTTAAACAAGAAGTTAAAGAAAAAATAGAAAATATGAACGAAAATGATACTAACGCCCCAAAACCCAACAAAATTAAACATAAAGAGAGTATTAAAAAATGATGTTTCACGACGTAAAAACAGATATAAAAAAGCACTATGGATTTAACGCCTTTTATACCACACCCATTAATACAAAAAACACCCAAAATATAGGCGTTTTATCGTCGGTAAAACCCTTTATATGTATTCCCGCACATTTACTGGCCTCATCCCAGGAATTCACATCAATCTTGTCGGAGCTCTCCTCCTCTCCCTCTCAGTCTTCCTCCTCCCTTTTACAACCTCAATAATCCTCGCAATTTTCATAGTTGCAATGGCAATCACCCATACCTTCATCGACTTTATCCCAAGTATTTTTCTCGGCGCTCCAGATGAAGACACAGTTCTTTCAATTCTTCCAGGACATGATTTATTAAAAAAAGGAAAGGGTTACGAAGCAATCCAGCTGGCAACTTACGGAAGCGCAGTAGCTATAATAGTAATCATCTTAATTTCCCCAATTTTCATTTTCATCTTTCCAATTTTTGAACCGGCAATAAAATTCCTAATCCCTTATCTTCTAATCCTCGCAACAATTTTTCTAATAAGCAGAGAAAAATACAAACTTGCAGCATTCCTTGTCTTCACAATTTCAGGCTTTCTCGGAATCGCAGTCCTCAATTCAAATGTTTCCCAACCATTTCTCCCAATGCTCTCAGGGCTTTTCGGCGCCTCAACATTATTAATTAGTTTAAAAAACAAAACACAAATCCCAACTCAAAAAATTAAAAAATTAAAAATTTCAAAACGCTCTTTGATAAAACCGGTTTTTGCTTCTACACTTACTGCACCGCTCTGCAGTTTCCTCCCAGGAATCGGAAGCGGACAAGCAGCAATTCTTGGAACCTCTCTAATAAACCAAACAAAAAGAAATTTCCTCATCTTATTAGGAGCCACAAACACAATTGTCCTCGGATTAAGTTTCATTGTCTTCTACAGCATTGGCAGAACAAGAACAGGCATGGCAGTTTTCCTCGAACAAATCCTAATCAACATAACTCTCAACCAAGTTCTAATAATCCTCGCAACAATCACAATCACAGGAATCCTTTGCTTCTTTTGGACACTCTTCCTCGCAAGATTTTTTTCAAAACACATCACAAAAATAAACTATTCAATTCTATCAATCGCAACAATCTTAATCATCTCCGTTTTAGTAATTATTTTCTCAGGCTTCTTTGGATTTTTCATTTTCATCATCTCCACAACCACAGGACTCTTCGGAATTTCATCAAATGTAAAAAGAATTAACTTAATGGGGTGTTTGATTGTGCCTGTTGTTTTGAGTTATTTGTTTTGAAGACGAAATATTTACATAAGACAGTTCATTAATATTAAAATATATGAAATTTACATAGCTAACAACAAATCAAAAAAGAGGTTGAAAAATTATATGTCCTTCAGACAAGACATAAAAAATAAATTACAAAAATTAAAACAAAATCCTCGAAGAGAAATTGGGGCACATCCTCTCTTCGGAAAATTGAGGGAAAAATGGGCTTGTTGGCTTGGCTCAAATATAAGAATGATTTATAGTATTGATGATTCAAAACAAATAATAACTATCGAGACTGTAAGAACACATAAAATCTATTAAATCTCTAATTTTTCAACATTACCTTCAGCAATATTTTCTTCACTTTCCAAAACCTGCTCCATCATATCTGCATCTTGAAGCATTTCAATTGTATCCAACATTCCAGCATATTGTTCCTTTGATATCATCATTTTTTCCATATTAATATAAAGATATCCACATTATATAAACTTTATTAATCTTAGATTTTCTAAGATACTAATTTTTTGAAAAAGAAAAACCCAAAAATCAACTGCCAATTAATTTCTTACATTAACAGAATCTCCCGTGAGCTCTGTGACATTGGAGCAGAATAGCGAACCGCAATCCCCCTTCCCTACAGAAAACGCAATCCCCTTCTCCACAATTCCCTGCCCTCGCAATTCCCTTCCTTCACAATCCCATTCCCTACAATCTCCTTCCCCGCAGAAAACGAAATTCCCTTTCCTGCAATTTCCTGCAAACACTTAGTTATTTATATATACATAATATCTAAGAGATTCAAATGGTGAGAAGGAATAGATAGAATTTTATAATTATTTTTCAAATTTTTTTGAAGCGTCAAATAAAGCTAAAGACTCAAGAAGCAAAACAAGTTCATAAAAGCAAAAAGGAATTAAAAATAACACAAAAACAATTATTGAAGCCAATGAAGAAACACCAAACATCACTAAAAACGTAGCAAAAAGAAATGAAAAATAAGAAATAAGAGAAAATAAAGGACCCACAGCTAAAAATATCACATTAAGAATCCCAGCCATTCTTGCGTACTTCACACTATATCCTGCTTCAACCAACCCAATAGCAGACAACGAAGCGAGAACTAAAATAAAACATATGACTACAAAAATCAAGGAAATTACTAAAATGCCTTTTCCTAAATTAGATGTATCAGGACCTCCAAGGTTCCCTCCAGGACTCATACCAATTACATTTTCAGCAATTAAAGGGACAAAAATATTTGAACTTAAGGAACCCACTAAAGCCAAGATTCCAAAAATCAAAGCAAGAGTAATAAAAGTTATAATCAACAATATAGACGAAATTTTAAGTAGTTTTGAATTTGTATAACCTCCCAGTTTAACAAAACCATAATAAAAAAGCATAAGCAAAACAAATCCAATAAAGAAACAAAAAATCATCAAAACATCAATTATTGAACTTGATTCAGAATCATTAGTCGCACTAATTAAAGTTTGCTCTTCCATAGTAAAAATCTGGACACTTAGCATTATAAAAAATACAAGTCCAATAATTAAAAAAACAATTCCGAAAATTCCTGCAAGTTTCATCCACTTCATTTCATCACACTCTCTTTCTATAATCAAAAAATTAAACTTTTTAAAACTTTGCTTATTTCTTCACAACTTTCTTCCCTGAATCCCTATCATACAAAGAACCAACTTTTCTAACTATCAGAGTAACAACTGTCCCCACCCCATCAAGAATTGCAAATGCTCCAAGTGTCCTAAAAAACAATTCTCCAAGTTCAATCTCTTCATAAAATAAAACTAAGAAAACTAGGAAACCTCCCACAATACAAACCATCCCAATTGTAAAAAACAAAGAAACATCAACAATCAACTTACCATTTTTTGCAAGCCACAACAAAGAAATATGCAAAAGTGAAAAACCAATTATAAAAATCGCGCCAAATAATCTCATATGAAGTTGCATATCAATCAAATCCCAGATATTCAAAAATCTTACAACAAATGCCAAAGAAGTAAGAATCAATCCTCCTCCTGAAAAAAATCTCAAAGTTTTTCTTTCAAAAAGCCAGTAAAAAAACATTCCAACAACAAAATAAGAACCAACAGTCCAGATTGTTGCAATAATTTCCCCATTTAATTCCCAAATCAACATAACAGTACAAACAAAAGCAAAAATAGTAAGAATCAATCCTCCCAACGGAAAATATTTCATTTTTCCTTTTTCAGAAATCCAAGAAAAAAACAAACCAATCAAACTATAAATAGTTATAGAAGCTGTTGTTCCAAGAATTCTCATTTCCACTTCGCTAAAATTACCAATCAAAAATATCACAACTCCAATCAGCGCAGCCAAAATCAACGAAATTATCATCGTTATAAGAAATACTTTTTTAAGATGAAGTATATCCGCCATAAAATAATTAATGATTTGATGTTTTTAAATTCTTCCCTAAAACCACTCCCGCAAATCACTCTGCCGTGTCTCCTCTCTTCCAAATATCGACTCAATATATTTCTTTGTCAACTCCAAATTCTGTTTAACATAAACAGGAACATCATAATTATTTGCCAAATCCAGTGCAGGTTCTAAATACTTCACAATCCCTCCCTCGCTAATTGTAAAAATTATTTTTCCATTACATTTTAAACACTTGCCTACAAGAGGCGGCCTGCGATATTTTGCATTGCACTTAACACACCTAAAACCCTGCATTGAAAACTTCCTCAAATTCCCTCGAATATCCCGAATAAAATGCCTCTCAATAATCAACCGCGCAACATCAGAAGCATCAACACACCTCATTTTCTTAACAAACTCCATCTCACTCGCAACTTTCTCCTGCATTGTCGGCAGCATTTTGTAAGAACTGCAAAGCACACCTGAATTAAAATCCTCAGTGTCATGTGTAAAACCAATATTAACAAAAGGGTCCAAATTATTATTCACCCTCTGTTTCACCATTTCAATTTCAACCTCAGAACTATGCATCATTTTCTCTGCCTTCTCGTACAACTCCAAAGGATATTTATCAACAAGTTCAAAATCTAAAATCTGATCATCCACCTCCCCAGCAACAATTCTTCCATTTAAAACCAACGGCGCATCCTGCGTTCCTCCACGATGCGAAGGAAGATATTTTCTTGAAAAATTTATCAAAACATCTAACAAAAGCATAGAAGCTAATTCATCGCCGTCACAATCCCTACGGACAGCAGCATGCAAAAACGGACTTGCAAAAATCCCTTGCGTCTTCGAAAAACCAATAATCCTAGAAATAACTCCAGCACAATTGTGCGGCGCCATGCAAACAGCCAAATGCCCAATCAAATCCTCTTTTTTCTCCAAATTATAAAATCTTGGCAAACCATAAAACTTATCTAACAACTCGTCAATAAAATTCGCTAAATTAAAAAAAACATCATCTGCTTTTTCATCTCCTGCTTCATTATTTGAAGGAAGGATAATATCATGCGGCTTCAGTTCCAAAATCTGCCCCTCACTTTTCAACTCCTTTCCATGAATGTCTTCCACATATCCTAATTCCAAAAGTTTCTCAACAGAAATCCCTATTTCAAAAGGTTTAAAATGTGTAATAGGAAGTTCAGTCATATCATACCGAACAGTCCCGTCTTTATTTACATTTAAATTAAACTTAGCTCTCAAAATCCCTTTTGACAAATGCTCAAAATCATGCTCTTTCGAACTTGTCCCCCTCACCCCTTTAACCATTTCAGGCATCTCCCCATTTGTCATTTTCAAAATCTTACGCGCATTTTCAAAATAATCTTTAATTAAAATTTTACGTCTTGAAAATCCCCGATTAATGCTTTCACCAGATTTTTCCTCATTAACAATTTCCTGTTTGCTAAAAGAATAAAATTGTTTTTTCGTTTTTTTTCCGCATTTCTCGCAAATTCTATAAATTGTTTCATTCTTGCAATCTTCGCAAAAATAAATTGGAAACTCTGCATTAACGAATCCTCTTTCCACTGCCTCCTGCACACTCCTGAATCTCCCTCCCTCTTCACCAATTGGAAACAAAACATGCGGACTCCCAGTCAACTTCCGAAGCTTTGCTTTTTCAGGCCGCCCCATTCTCGTCCCAATAAACTCTCCTGCCTTATTTCTAATAACAAATCTCGAAAGCCCATCCACAATTTCCAAAACATCCTGCTTCTTCTCAATAACTCTTTCTGCAATTTCATTCAACTCCTTTTCAATAAAATAATCATCTCTTTCAATCAAATTTTCATCCAATCCCAAATTAACAAACAAAGATTTAGAATCAACTTCAGAAAAAATAACATTCTCTACTCCAATTTCATGCTCCACTCCAAGCAACTCCAAAGCCCTCTTGCCTTTTGCAAATTTCTCCTTTTCCCGAGGGCTATATGGCAAAATCAATTTTTTATTTATCCGCCCATAAGAAGTCCATCTCAATAATTCTAAAAATTCCTCCCGTCCAATTTGATTCCAAAAATAAATATATTTTGGATGCAAGGAAACTTTATATTTTTCAGATATTTCAACAGCTTTTTCAAAATCAACATTAAAACAATCTTCTACTTTTCCGCCAAGTTTTTCCAATTCAAGATTCCACCACTCCTCAACATAACCTGGTTTAATTAAATCAGCATTTCTATTTGCTAAATCCCCAAAAGGAAATAAAACATCTCCAAAATAAATTATCTCTTCTACTTCTTTATACAAAGTCTTTGCTTCCTCAAAATCCTGCAGTTTCTTAACACCCCCATTTCTTAATTTAACAATCGGCCCGTCAACACTATCACACACAGTTGTAACACAACCCTTTGTTGGCTTTTCAATTTTCAATTGTGTTCCTGTTGCAATAAAACTATCAGAAATAGCCATTGTCGCAGGATGAATACTAACAGCTGAAAAACCCGCCACTCGCGACCTTCCATATCTAAATCTAAATCCCCCGCTCCTCGACGGATGCCCAAAAATCGGCCTTCCTGCAACCAAATCCTTCATATAAGTTGCAACAGCCTCTTTACTTTTACCTAATGTCTGTTTTTCATGAAGTTCACAATATTTTTCCAGCCAATCCCAATCACTAAGTTTAAATCCTTTTTCCCGCAACCCCTTCAAAATTCGCAATGCCTTCGGAGCTTTTTGCGCAACCCCTTCTCCTAAAATCAAACAAAACCCGCTTCTCAAAAAATTTGTATCCACCCTCGGCAAATCTTTATAATTTGAAACTTCTAATTTCTCACTTGCCTCCCCAGCAACCTGCACAGGCAAATTACTCGCAATAAACTCTATCTCTTCTTCTGTAGGGCAGTACTGCAAATTTGTAATCCTCTCGTGAAAATCAAACAACTCTGTCCTAGTTCTTTTAATTTCATTTTCAGTTGCATCATACTTTGCATATCCAAATTTTTCCCTAAGATAATCAATAATAAACAACCCAACACAACTTGCAGTAGTTCCTGCACTTCGAATCGGTCCTGAAAAATACGGCATAAAATAATCCTCTCCTTTTGCAGTCTTTCCCAATTTTAAAAAAGTAAATCCCTCAATTGGACTTGAAACAACTCCCAAAGTTGTATATGCAAAACCAACCCTTATCCCTGCTTCAATTGCCTGCAACTTATTCTCAAACTTGCAAAATCGTTCCTGCGAAACTTCCTCAGCAATTTTCAAACACACAGCAACATCTAACAACCCATACTCCCTCTCCAACTCCCCAATCCTCTCACTAATCCCGCAATTCAAAACCTGAGGATAAATCGTAGATACAAGTCCAACAACTTTCTCAGCTAAATTATGCGCCAAAGGAACCTCAACTTTCCCAACAGGATCCATACCTTTTTCTCTTGCCAATTCAGCAACTTTATAATTCTCCTTTATTTGTTTTTCAATCTCTTCAAAATATTCAGTTGTGTTCATTTTCAAATTCCTCAATTTTAACTCTAACTAATCTACTTGAATTTATTTTCTCCTCTTCCAATATCTTTCTATATTCAAAATCAATTTCAGAAAGTTTTTTTACATTTTCTTCAAAAAAAATCTCTGGATCCACCCACCTAAATTTCTTTTTAATTTCAATCCCCTCTTTATCACTCTCCCAAACCCTAAAATTATTTTCCAACAATTCCAATCGAGAAATTAATTCACCATTCCCACTTCCAATAACCATATTAATTATCTCTATATCTCCCTTATCATGAAAATCATCTATCGTCACAATTCCCAAATCAAGTGCCTTTCTCAAAATTAAAGACAAAAAATAATAACGACTCCTTGCCTGAATTCCGCCCCAATTCTCTCTCTGACACTTCACATAATTTTGAGAAAAAACCCTTCCACTTTCTACAGAATTAAAAACAATTCTCCCACCAATATTGCAAAGACCATCAACAATAATTTCAATCTCATCACTATTCCCATCCATCGCTAACTCCCTTAACAAATAATCAATCCTATCTGCACAAATCCTAGGAGCATCCTGCTCAAGCAAACTAAAATTTTCATGACTCGCAATTTCAATATAATCATATCCATGCCTTTCCAAAATTTCCGAAAGTTCAGAATTCCCCATAATCTCTAAAAGTTTCTTATCTTGGTAATCTTCTTTTGTCGGATCTCCAACAATCCAATCCATAACATGCGAAAAAGCAGTATGTGACACATCATGCAACAATCCAGCAACTTGTTCCTTTAAATCAGTACCAAGTCGTCGCAACAAAATCAAAACTCCAACAGAATGTTCATATCGACTAAAACCATTTTTCAAATGATAATATTTTTCAGGCATACCCAACTGCGCAATTCCTTTCAATCTCTGAATAGGTCTGGAATTAATCAACTCAATCAAAACATTCTCTTTTATTTCTTCTTCCCCATAAACCTTATCAATCACTATCATCTTCCCCTCCTGAAAAATCCAAAATCTTAACTTCCCTCGTCTTCAAATTAAAAATTGGCACCTTACAAGGGTCAGGATTATTTCCAACCTTTTCCTCAAACGGAGTCCTGCTTTGCCAGCAACTCGATGCAATTGCTAAAACCCCATTATAATCTGCAACTTCTGGCCTATGCAAATCCCCAGTTGCAACAATATCCGGAATATCTTTAATCAATAAAGGATCTTCTTCTTCCAAAGGCGTATAAGTAACAAGCGAATGTGTCGGCGCCAAATGTCGTTTCTTCAACATATACTTAACAACATCTGTCGGAGAATCATGCCCCTTACCTAATCTCAGCTCCTCAATATTATTTATTATTCCATGCATACTTGCCCCATGATACATCAAAACTTTAAATCTTACCTGCGAACCAATTTCAACAATCGAAGGATTTGTAACAAACAAAATATTTTTCAAATAATAAAGCGGTTCTGCATAATACTCTCCAATCACAGGTTGTGGTTCAGCAAGCCGAACAGCGTCGTGCTGCCCAGGGCAAATTATAATTTTAACATCTTCCCTAATCTTCGAAAGCAATTCCGCTAATTTTTTATATTGCTCTCGAATATCCTTAATCGCCAGCTCACTTTCCTGCCCAGGAAAAACTCCCACCCCATCAACATTATCCCCAGTAATAAAAAGATATTTTATTTTCAATGCCTGCTTCTTTTGCTCATCCCCGCCAAAATCCCCATTTAACCAAGAAATAAATTTCAAAAAATTTTTCTCCAAAAACTTATTGCTTCCAACATGAATATCAGAAATAAAAGCAGCTATCTCCTCAACTTTTGATTTCTTTTTTTCAAAAATCTGAATATCTGGAAAAATAATATCATTAACAAAAACTAACTCTCCCCCTGACGAACATTTCAGCGCAATAACTTCATCTAACAAAATCTCGCCGCACTTTTTAAAAAGCTCCTCCTTATCTTTATTCACAATTGCAGTTACCCTGCCAGTTAAATCTTCAACTTCAAGAAAAACATTCCCATTTTTTGTAATTCTCTTATCATAAACCAGTGCAATAATCGAAGCCTGTCTTCCCTGCTCAAGCCGGTTTATCGAAACCAAATTCTCAAGTTCAGCCCTCTCCTGCAAAATTCCCTGCAAAACCCTAAACCTATTTTTAAAATTCCTAACAAAATCCTTAACCTCAATTTTCTTCGGCTCATTTTGAAAAACTTTAAAATTCAAATCTCCTTTCAAAGGCTCGACAAATTTATTTGAAATCTCAAAATCATTTTCTTTAACCTCAATTCCAAGCTTTAAAAAAAATTCCTCCACAATCTTATGCTCAACATTCTTATAATTTGAAAGCAAATCATGAGATTTTTCCTTGTCAACAAAAAAATTCCTATCAATAATTTTCTGTTTATATCTATAATTTATCCTCTCAATCAAATTCTTCGCAAGCTCAAAATTATTTAATTCACTAAAAACATTCAAAACCTCTTTATCCAATAAGATACCCTTCTCCATACAAAAACTCAATAGCTCATTCCTCATTTTAAATATTAAGTGAGTCGTTCAAAATATCCCTGACTTTTCCAAAAAGTTGTTTAGGAACTGAAAGTCGAATTCTCCTTGTTCTGCCTTGGCGCCCTTTTGAAATAACACTCGAATTTATCAGCCCCATCATATCAAACTCTGACAAAATATCTGAAACCCTTCTCTGCGTCAAAATATCAGTTCTTGTCTTCTCGCATAAAATCTGATAGGTATTATAAACATCTCCAGTAAAAATCTCCTCTAATTTATTTTTCTGAACAAGATCAATTATCGAAAGAAGAACAAGCTGAAATTGCTTCGGCTCTGTTTTTACAATATCTAAAATCTTATCTTTTTCAATTTTCTCATTTGCCAAATCAATATTTGCCTCTGAAACTTTTTTCATATTATCTCTTTCTGCAATTTCCCCTGCAATCCTCAACAAATCCAATGCTCTGCGTGCATCTCCATGTTCTCGAGCTGCAAAAGCAGCGCATTTTGAAATAACACCTTCATCCAAAACCCCTTCATTAAATGCTTTATCAGCTCTCTCCTTTAAAATATCTCGCAACTGCAAAGCACCATACGGCGGAAAAACCAACTCTTCTTCACTTAAAGAACTCTTTACCCTCGGATCTAAATCATCTAAAAAAGTCAGATTATTTGAAATTCCCACAATACAAATCTGGCTTTTTGAAAGTTCAGAATTCAACCTCGTCAGATTATACAAAAAATTATCAGAAATTTTATTAACAGCATGGTCAATCTCATCAAAAATTATAACAATCAATTTCTTCTCATTATCAATAAGTTCTATAAATTTATTATAAACCTGATCTGTTGGAAGTCCAGTCGCAGGGACGCTACCTCCAAGTTTTTTTATCAGTTCTGCCAAAATCCGATATTCTGTATCACTAACTTTCTTCAGTTTGCAATTAATATACTCAATAACTAAATTATTCTTTTCCAAATTATTTCTTTTCAAAAGTTCATTTCTAACACACTGCACTGAAAGTGTTTTTCCACTCCCTGTCTTCCCATAAACAAATAAATTGCTCGTCCTCTCTCCTCGAAGAACAGGAGCAAGTATCAAAGCTATCTGCTCAATCTGCTCATCACGATGAGGGATTGTCTCAGGAGTGTAACTCGCCTGCAAAACAAACTTATCCTTAAACAAATTATTCTCCATAAACGAATCAAAAATCTTATCAATCTTTTTTCCAACTTCTTCCATTTTCACCTCTCAATTCAATATAAAAAAATAAAAAACATTTTTTATAAACTTTTGTATAACCTTTTGCATAGTATTTAACTACACCTTAATTTCATTTGGAAAAAATAAATCTCAAAAAAATTTTATTAGGAAATTCCTCAAATCAAAAAAAATTCATTTTAAAAATTTAAAAAACCCTACACCTTGATTTCGTTTGGAAATTCATAAATTCAAAAATTCTCTCTACTTTTGAGAATATAAAAATATAATTTCCAAAGAATAACTAAAAATCAATTTAAATTTGTAAAAACATGGCTAAAAATCAATTTAATACAATTAAGGATTAATTTAACACAATTAAATATAATAAATTATAAAAATTTTAATTATTTTCAAATAATTAAAATAAAACACATTAATATAATATAATATAATATATATTTTATAATATATATTATATATAATATAAATATTTATAAATAAAAATAAAAAATTAAATTCTTACTTCTTTTATAAACTTTTCCAAACGAAATCATAGGGTCACTCAAAACAAAAGATTTCATAAATAGAAGTTCATATAATCAAGAAAACATGAAAATTAATAAAATTACAAAATAAAGTTCGCATAATCACTTAAAAATAAATCAATTTAAATTCCTACACTCTCAAACAAATAATTAAATTCTTAAATAAATATAATTAAACTCTAAAATAAAATTAACAACTAAATTTCCAAAATATCTTTAATTTAATAACTTATATATAGACAAAATCACAGAAAAGTTTATATATCACTTTAAACTAAATTAATTATGTCAGAAGAAAAAAGACCCCTGAAAGAAATTCTTGGGAAAATGGTTGTAACTAAAGAAGGCAAGAGACTTGGCACTATCAACGACATAACTTTTGAAACTCGTTCTGGAGAACTAATTCAAATTGTCATAAAAAATCCCACTTCTTATACTCAAAATCTTAATTTAGAGCGAACCAGCGTCGGTGAACTCTTAGTTCCACACAATTCAATAATGGCAATCGGCGACTTTGTAGTTGTTTCAGAGGAAGACCTCATGTAACTAAATCTTTAAATACCTTAATTTCAATTTATCAAAATAAAGGAGTAATAAGATAATTTAAAATGAAACTCGTCGGATTTAATTTCACAAAAATTTCAACAGAAAAGAAAAAAGAAATAACGAAAGATCTCAAAGTAAACACAAACATTGAAATAAAAAATATCGAAGATCAAAAATCAGATATTTTTAAAGACAAAGACTTAATGAAATTTGATTATGTATTTGAAATAAATTATGAACCTGATTTTGCAAAACTAAATTTTCAAGGAGCAATCTTAATTCTCTTCGATAAAGAAGATAATTTAAAAGAAGTAAAAGAAAAATGGAAAGACAAAAAAATTCCCGAAGACATTAGAATTTATCTAATGAATGTAATTCTTTCAAGATGCAACATTCGCTCTCTTCAGCTCGAAGAAGATTTAGGTATCCCATTCCATATACCTGTCCCAAGGGTGACAAAACAAGAATAATTCCAAAAATATATAAAATCTTCTTCTATATAATTTCATGTCAAAACTATCAGAGAAAAAAAAGCAAAGAATCTCAGAGCAAATTCTCTCAGTTCTCTTCGACAAATTTCCAAATCCCCTCTTCACATCACAAATTGCTAATGAAATAATCCGAGATCATGAATTCACCAAATCTCTTCTAGAAGAACTAAAAAATAAAAATCTAATCATCTCAATTCACAAAAATTCCTTAGGAGATAATTATCTAAAAAGAACTCGTTGGAGATTATCAAATAAAACCCATCAAGCCTACTCTCAAAATTACAAATAAATATATTCTATTATATGAAACTTTATATAATTCCTTCACTTAAAATTTAAATGGATCAAATAAAAGAGGCATTTCAAAAAGTTAAATCAGATATTAATCAGTTAAATTTAGAATTTGAAATTATAAAAAAAGAACTTCACGAAATACAAAATTCTCTCTACGAATTAGTAAAAGTAAATGATCTTTTAACAAAAAACCTCTCTAAGTCTCAAAAAATCCCCGAAATTCAAAATTCGACACATTCTTCGACACATAATCCTGAAACTTCGACACTTCGACACATAAATTCGACACATCTCAAAAATTCGACACATTCTTCGACACATAATGTTCCTTTAGAAAGTCTTAAACCTTCAAATATACCCCTTTCCACTGGAAACCATGGGGCTTCGACACATTCTTCGACAGACAGACAGACAGACACTTCGACAGACACTTCGACAGGAAATTATGGGGTCAAAACACCAAAAACACCTCAAATTAGTCAAAATTCGCCTCAAAATCAACAACTTCAAAATCAACAGCCAAATCCTTCAATTATATTAAACCAATTAGATAATATAAAAAAAGATCTTAGATTAAAAATCAAACGTTTAACTAATCAAGAAATGTTGGTTTTATCATCAATATATCAATTTGAAGAACAAGGAACTCTCGTTGATTATTCTCTTTTATCCCAACAATTAAATCTTTCGGAAAGTTCAATTAGAGATTACATTAAAAGAATTATTAACAAAGGTTTTCCATTAATAAAAGAAAAAATCAATAATAAACGCATTCTCCTTAGAATTTCAGATAGTTTAAAGAGATTAGCAACCTTAAACACTTTATTATCTCTTCGGGAACTATAATTATTTTCGGTTAACAGAATAACTTTTACAACTATAGAAAACTCTTATTTTTCTTTATTTTTTCTTAGATATTACTAACTACTTCCTTTACAAAATTTTATTTTTTACTTTCTTTTTTATTTTTTACAAACTACAATTTAATTCTCCTTTTTACTTTAACTCTCTCTTTTACCTTTTCACAACATCTCTTTTATCACTTTTCCACTAAATTTTTATTAATTTAACTCTCACTTTCCTTCCTTTTTCAAATGATTTTTACTTAATCTTCCTCTCTTTTTTCTCTGACTTTCACTTTCACATTTTTTAGTATTTTTTCTTTTATTTCTTCAGACATATAAATCCTTTTCTTTCCATTTTTTTCAACATACATTTCTACTAACCCTTCACTTTTATGTTGTATCCTATTTATTTGCCCACGAATAGTTGAAGTTGTTTTTCCTAACATAGATGCTAGATCTTCATAACTTAATTTCAATTCACTATTTGCTAACACCCAAACAATTGCACGCTCAGTTACACTCAAATTCGAAAAACCACCAAAATTCACTGTTTGAACAGCTGTTTGCACACCTGTTTGAACAGCATCAACAGCTGTTTGTTTCTTAAACAGCTGTTTGTTTGTTTTGAACATCTGTTTACTCATGTCATTTCCAAATATAGAAATCATATCTTTTAATTCTTCAATCTCTTTTTTTACCAACGACAAATCCTTTTTAATCCCTAAAAACTCGTTTTCATGTGAATCATGTTTATTATTGAAATGTCCAACCCATTGTCCAAGCTTGTCTATATCTTCTTTAACTTTTCCAAAAGAATCATGAACCTCTTCTTTTATCAATTCTATCTCTTTTTTTCTTCCAAACCAACCAAACATACTCTAAATTATTCCCCTTTCTTTATAAATCTTTTGCTCCAACCTTCATTTGCCGTCGACAAATCACTAATTTTTTAACAAGAAATTCTTAAAATCCTTAAATTATCTGTCTAAGAATGTGTCTAAGAATGTGTCAAAACACTCAAAAAAAAACCTATAAACACCCTGTTGTTTGAAATAAACAGCTGTTTAAACAGCAAACAACATCTATAAACAGCTGTTTGCTGTTGTTTGTTTTTTGTTTACCGTTGATAAACTAAATAAATCAATTTTTAGCAAAAATATCTATAAATCTCAATACAACAATCTTTAAATAAGCAGGATTTTTAATTTAGTGATGGCAATGAGAACTTGTGTTCCAGAATGTAGTTTTTATCAAGATCAAAAGAGTCGTTGTCGAGGAGGAAATTTTCATGTTGATAGGGGACAACTTTGTGTATATTTTTCCCAAGAAGATTTGCCTCAAAAAGATTATGTCCCTCCTCGCGCAATGAAAAGAGCAGGCGAACCTAAACTTGTAGAATCTAGTTATGATGGAAACACTGCATAATCTCTAACAGAAACTTTCTATCAAAAACAAAAACTTTTTGCACGAAGAAAAATAAAAAATGCAATACCATAATATTTAAATAATTAAAATTTTTTAAATTAAAATGGAAAAAAATAGTTCAACCTTATATGAAGATTTAATCGATGCTGTTAGAGATAAATATTACCAATTCCCTGGAAGTAATACCGTTCATCAAATCAGAGGGTTTTCTTCAGGAGCAAATGGATTTTTTGATACTACTGTTTATTCTTTAGATGGAGAAATCAAAGGATTAGGAAAAATTCAGTTACCTTTTCTTTCTCAATATTTTCATGTTTCTGAATCTGAATTGCCTTGGGAAGATTTTGCTCAGAATTTAATATCTCAATCCTTTAATAAAAGAAAAAAACTTTTAGACAAAATGCGCTCAGATGAGATCGCAGACGCCGCTCTCAATGTAGAAGACGACGATCGAGACCTA
The DNA here is from genome assembly GCA_017609885.1 of Candidatus Pacearchaeota archaeon. Taxonomy (GTDB): domain Archaea; phylum Nanobdellota; class Nanobdellia; order Pacearchaeales; family GW2011-AR1; genus JACPLR01. The sequence goes on along the minus strand of JAFCDB010000003.1, from coordinate 13,834 downwards.
ATTTGCCCCGAAATCAAACTATAATCCTAAAATCCCAATTCCCTTTCAGTAAAGTTCGCACAAGATACATTGCACGAACTAATTAAATTAACGAATTTCCACAGGTTTTTATTAATTTCTAAACATAGCTGAACATATCTTAATTGTTGAGAAGGAAATGGAAAATAATATTCCTCCTATTTTTCACATCTATCCCTTCTATCACAAATAATTTTCATAAGTGCTTTGTTAATTATCTCAATATAAGTTTAATAGTCTTAATAAATTTTTGTATAATTTCCCCCCGCAAAAACTTCCTATCAAAAACAAAAACCTTTAACATAAAGAAAGTAGTTAACAATAAATTGATTAAATAATTAAGTAGTTAGTAAAAAACAAATTAACAATTTTCCATAGGTTTTATATCAGAATCTTTAATCTCTGTGCTTCTTATAAAAATAATTTTTCCATCACTTTTATATTTCCATATAAGGTAGCATATTTTCATTGATTTGTTTCATACTTCATGCAAAACAAATTCTAAATGAGTTACAAATTCCTTTGTTTTGTGATCCATTACCCCTTCCCAGATAATCTCAATTACTTCATATTTTCTTCCCCAAATTTCAACAAAATCTCCTTTCCTTATTTTCGATAAATCCATTGCTTCTTTAAAAATCTTCCCCCCCATAATTTTATAAACAAGTTCGCACAATAACTTATATGAAAAAAGGGGAAAAGAAAGTGAAAAAAGAGGAAAGAAAAATCAAAGCAATAATCTTTGACATTGGCGGAGTCCTTGAACTAGGAAAATATTCCTCCCACCCAAAACATCTTCACAAACTTTTAGGATTCCACAACTCAATCTCAAAAAAATTAGGAATTTCACTAGACCAATGGTTCGACGCAATCGACACAACATACGCAAAATCCATAACAGGAGAATTAACAGAAAAAAAAGTCATAAAAACAATCTCAAAAAATGTTAATATCTCAGAAAAAAAATTCGAAAGACTTGCAATCAAACTTTACAAAAAACAATTCAAAGAAAATAAGCCCTTATTCAAGTTAGCCCTAAAATTAAAAAAACAAGGTTACAAAATAGCAATTCTCTCAGACCAATGGCATCTTTCAAAAAAAGCATTAATAAAACCAAAACTCACAAAAAAATTCGACGCTGTTGTCGTCTCCTGCGACGTCGGAATGCGCAAACCAAATCCAAAAATCTACAAACTTTGCTTAAAAAAGCTTAACGTCCCTGCGAAAAACTGCTTGTTTATCGACAACCAAAAATGGAACATCCTCCCTGCAAAAAAATTAGGAATGCAAACCATTCTATATAAAGAAAACAAACAGCTGTTTAAACAACTATCTAAAAAACTAAAATGAACAACCAAGAATTCCTAAAAAAACTTGAAATAGAATTAAAAATCTCAAAATCTTCCCCATACACAATAAAAAATTACATTCGATGCAATCAAAATCTCCTAAACTTCACAAAAAAATCTCCAGAAAAAATTTCAGAAGACGACATAAAATATTACATGTCAGAAAAACTCACAGACAGCGCAGCAATATCAGTAATCCTCTTCCTCGCCTCAATAAAATATTCCTTCACAAACATCCTAAAAAAAGATCTAACAATAACAATAAAACGCCCAAAAAGAGAAAAAAGAATTCCAACAGTTTTAACAAAAGACGAAATAAAGATTTTATTAAAAAATTGTCAAACAAAAAAAAGCAAACTTATGATTTCCCTACTTTACTCTTGTGGCTTGCGAGTCTCAGAACTCACAAACCTTAAAACAAACGACCTAAAATTCAACGAAAAAATCGGATTTGTCAGACAGGCAAAAGGACGCAAAGACAGAATCTTCAATATCCCAGAATTCCTAAACAAATCCCTTGAAAAACAAGTAAAAAAACAAAATGAGCTAAACCAAGAATATCTTTTTTCAGGTCCAAATGGAAATTTGTCAACAAGAAACATTCAAAAAATCGTCCAAAAAATCGCAGGAAAATCAGGAATACAAAAATCAATCCATCCACATACTTTGCGTCATAGTTTCGCAACTCACCTTTTGGAAAATGGTGTTGATTTAAGATACATTCAGGTATTGTTAGGTCACAGTTCAATCTCTACTACAGAATTATATGCACACGTTTCTCAAGAAGAAATTAAAAAAATTAAATCTCCAATTGATGATTTGATGAGTTAATTCCTTTTAAAATCTTTAAAAACTATTTTTTCGATTTTATTTTTATTGTAATTAAATTAACTACACAAGAAACCAAATAAGTGGAAAGTATGAAAATTAAATTTATAAAAAAATAATCCGGTGAAGGTGTTGGACATGGGGGGGTTCATACAGTCTACAACAATATTTAAAGAAATATAATAAAAATAAAGATTGATTAAAAATATTAAAATTATACTTAATATTATCTTTGTCAAATTTGGTTTGAAAAATTCTTTTAATTTCATGTATAAAATAAAATTATCAATTATATAAAACTATCCTTACGCTCCATCCCATTTACAACCCACTCTCCCCTCAATCGCCCCCTCCTCCTCTCCAACAATCTCCTCCTTATACTTCGCCCCCTCTCTTTCAAACCGCGCAATACAATATCCTTTTTCAACAAGAAAAACATTAATATTTTCTCCATCTAAAAAAATATATCTCAAACTCCGTCCATACCTATCTTTATCTTCCAAATCACTTTCTAAAAAAACAGTTTCTCCTAACAACTTCTCTTCTAAAATCTCCTTTGCCTTAGAATAACACTCATCTCCTTTTTCATCACAATCAACTCCTAACAATCGAATTTTCTCTCCGCCCTGCACAACAATTGTATCCCCATCAATAATTTTCGTAACAATTTTCTCCTCCCTTTCACCTTCTTCTTCTAAAGAAACTAAAAAATAAATAAAACAAAGCAACACAACAACAAAAACTCCAATCAAAACTTCTCTAGATTTTAATTTCATCATCTCTTTTTCCTTTTGAAAAAATCTTAATAATTTTCTGCTCTTTTTTTGGCAATATTTTATTATTTTTCTTAGTTATATTCAACTTTAAATGATTCAACCCTATCTCAACAATATTCCCTTCAAATGCCTCGTGTTTGCTCAGCTTCCATTCCACAAATTGCCCAATTGAAAACTTTGAAGTTTCAAAAGATTTATTATGTTTTATTAAAGCGCATTTTGCAGGCGATTTTTTCTTCAATTCAATCGCAAACAAATATTTCCCAAGCGAAGTTATTAAATACAAACCAATTACAATTCCACTTAACGAGAAAAAAATCGTAAAAATCTTGCCTGCGAATGTCTGCGGAACAAAGTCCCCATATCCCAACGTCGTAATTGTAACAGTTGAAAAATAAATAGAATCAATGAAACTCCAACCCTCAATATAAGAATAAACAACACCTCCAAACAAAACAATTAGAACAAAAATTCCAATCACCAAATTAATTTTCCTTAACTTCATATAAAAAAATAGTTTTCACACTATAAAAATTTATGCAACAAAATTTAAATACGTTGTTTCTTATATATTTTAATGAAAAAACAAGAGGAAAAAAAGAGTTCAGAGTTGTTCAATGTTCAAAACATGCCCACAAAAAATTTAAAGGATTTAATTGATTCCAAGTCGCTTAATCGTATGTTTTCAAAAAAACAACTCACCCTTGGACAAAGAGCTGCAGATTTCCTGACTATTTGGGCAGGCAGTTGGACATTTATTTTTTCTTTTGCAATAATTTTAATTGCTTGGATGATTTTAAACACAACTACGATTGTCTTCGGAAAATGGGATGGGTATCCTTTTATTCTTTTAAATTTAGTTCTCTCCTGCCTTGCAGCAATCCAAGCACCAATTATTTTAATGAGCCAGAACAGAACAACTGAAAGAGACAGAATAAGAGTAGAATATGATTATGCAGTAAACAGAAAAGCAGAAAAAGAAATTCGCGAAATCCGAAAAGATATTAATTCTGTTTTAAGACACCTAAAAGTAAAAACAAAAAAATCAAAAAATTCTATCAAAGAAAAATCTGAAAAAGAATTTGAGGAAAAAACTAAAAAAAAGAAATAATTTATTGGAAATGAGAAAATTCTTCCTCGTTTATTCTAGCTAATCTTAAAATCCCTTTGAGCGTTCCTATTTTTATTTCTCTGTGATTTGGAACAACTGTTCCAATTTTCTCGCCATTTTCTTTTTTTAAAATTATGTGGCTTCCTGTTTGTCTAATAATTATAAAACCAAATTTATTGCAGAGAATTTTAATACAATCTTTTCTTGAAATTTTTTTAAGCAACGACATTTGAAACTTCGAAGGTAGTTAAGAATGCTTTTAATCTTGGTTTAATTTTAAATTCTTCCAGATACAATTCTGTAGCTTCCCTCAAATTATCAACTGCTTCCTCAATAGTAGCTCCCTGGCTAACCGTCCCAATCTCAGGACAGGTTGCAACATACATGTCCTCATCTTTCTCAAGTATTGCTGTAAATGAATTCATGTTTTTTAAATATCAAACTATATTTAAATTTTGCTGTTTTGAAATTACCTCTTTGAACTTTGCCGTTTGCTCCTCGCCTTTGAATCTCCTGGCTTGTAAGCTTCCTTTCTCCGAGTATCAGCAACCAATAAATATTTATCATATTTTGCAAACTTATCTCTAAGTTCCTTGCTTTTTGTTTTTTCAACAATTGCTTTTGCAATTGCTAATCTCGCCGCCTCTATTTGACTTTCCCTTCCTCCCCCAGAAACACTTATAGAAATATTATAATTAAACTTTCCTAAAACCTCTTTTGTAATTCTCACCGGCTCTTCAATCATAAGTTTATGGAACTCGTTCAACAGCTCATGAGGAATTTTATTAATGCTAATTTTCCCTCTTCCTTCACTAATACGCGCCTTTGCAACACTTGTCTTTCTTTTCCCACTCACAATTTTTGTTTTTTTATTTGTCATTTTATCCTTTCACTCAATTCTTTTAATGTAATAAACTTGCTTTTTTTAATCTTCCCTGCAACAATTTTCTTTTTTTCTTTGTATTCTTCAGGAACTTTATTGTAACACATTATATTTTTCATCGCATTTTTTCCTCGAACTTGCTTGTGCGACAACATGCCTTTTATTGTTCTCTTCAAAATCCTCTCTGGAGTTCTAATAATTTTTGGCCCCTTTAAACTATGCCCTCCTAATCGAATTCTCTGCTGATATTTTCCAATAATATTTTTTTTATCCCCCACAATAATTACTTCATTTGCATTTATAATCACAATTTTTCTTCCAAGTAAAGCTTGCTTAGCTACATAACTTGCAAGCCGCCCCATTGTCGCGTTTTTCCCATCAATAATTATTTCTTCATTCATTTTAAAACTTCTGGAATGTATTTAGGTTTCATTTGAGCTTCAAATCCCTGTGATTCTGCTTTACGATATACCTCTTTACTTCCAGTAAATATAATTTTTCTTTTTGCACTAAGATCTTTTGCTAATTCAAAACACTCCCTTTCAAGACCATCTAAAACAATAACATCAAATTCTCTTCCATAATATTTAAGGGCATCCTTTTTATTTAATGCAGTGATTATTTCATATTCTTCTTTTCGAAAAAGCGTTTTTACTGCCATTAATATTTCACAGTTGTCATCAACCCATAGAACTGTTTGTCTTTTTTCTGTCGCCATTTAATTTTTCCCCTCCAAAATTTTAACATTCTTTGCATCAGGATTTTTCTTAATCTCTTCTAAAATTGTATTTATTCCAACTCCTGCTTTTTTCAGTTTTTCCTTTGCTTTTTCAGAAAAATCAAGCGCCGAAATTTTCACTTTTTTTCTTATTTCCCCTAAACTCAAAACCTTCCCAGGAATCACAGCTGTTTCTCCTTCTTTAATCTGCGAATCAATTTCATCTAAATTAAAAATCATTTTTTTCCTTGCAGGTCCTGAAATTTTATTCGCAACCTTTATCCAAGGAGAATTTTTCTTCGCCAAGATAATTGTCTCAACTAATTCCGGGTTCGTCTTCCTTTCTAATTTCTTTTCAATTTTTGCTTTGCTTATCATTTTTCCTAATCTGAACTAACGAGAATAATTCCCGCTCAGCGCGATTAACTCGCAGGTAAAAGTTTGAAATTATACAGGTTTATAAAACCTTCGAATGCGGGAAGAAGGATTCGAACCTTCGTAGGCACTAAGCCACTTGGACCTTAACCAAGCCCATTTGACCGCTCTGGCATTCCCGCTTACTTCACAATCTTAATAATTTCCTTAAGATTCTTATTCAATACCTTAACTGCTTCGTCAAACATTTCCTTAGAACTAATCTGCCCCCACGACTCTACAAAAAACACAATATCCCTCCCCTTAGAAATTTTAATTGCGCTTTTATCTCCAAGCGATTCAATATAATCTTCATCCTGAGTACATAAAAACTTCTCTCCATTTTTCACATTTTTATTTTCAACCAAATCATCCTTCAATTTCTCAATTAATTTTTTTGCTTTTTCTGCATCTTTAATTGTAATTTCAGAAATATTCCTGTAATAAACAAGCCCTGGAGAATATTTCGCATGTTTCTCTCCTTTTCCAAGCTGCGCAAAAGCCATTAATTCAAGTTCCTGGTCTTTATCAAGAACTACAATTGGCATCTTATCATAAATCATTTCAACATCTCCCTTAAAATCCCCAGAATAAACAGTGCATGGTCCTTTTGCTTTCAAAGTCAGCTGCAGCTGATCTTTTGCAGTTGCTTTTCCATCTTCCTTCACTTCATCCAATTTCCTCTTGCTTTTCATTGGAATCAATCCAATTCTATGAGCCAAAACTTCATCATAAAGAGCAGAATCATTTTTATAAATCTCAACACCATCAATTGCCAAGACAGGAATCTGATTAATATATCTCCTGATAGCATTTGCTAAACTCTCATTTGTCTTTAAAACAACTTTCAATTTGTCTGGTTCATTTTTTTCTGCCATTTTGATTAATGTTCGCTCTTACTAAATCCTCTTACCTTAACACAATAAAAACATATTTTATTATCTCCCCCAATATAACATTGATGTTCCTCAATTTTTTGAGGACTTAAATGTTCTTCTCTTCTTTTACAATAAACTCTTCCTGAATTTTTAGCAGTCTCTATTACTGTTTTTCTTCTTGATTCTTGTTGTTCTGTTAATTCCCTTGCCATATTATTTATCTTAATTCACTATATTTAAATCTTTACACCCTTCTCCCTCGTCTTCCTCCTTTTTTCTTAGGCCCGCCTCTTGAAAATTTTGTAAGGTCTGCAATGTTAATTAATCTAAAACCATCTTTTGACAAAGTTCTTATCACAGCATTTGCACCAGGTCCAATTCCATGACTCCCTGTCTTGCCTCTCATCCGAACATAAAGATTTTTTATCCCAACATCCTTTAATTCTTCTTCAATTTTCTTTGCAATAAACATCGCAGTTGTCGGATTCGCCTTTAATCTGTCCTGCTTTGTCACCATCCCACCAGTAACCCGCGAAATAGTATTCCCAGTTAAATCAGTAACATGGATTATTGTGTTGTTATATGTCGCGTAAATATTCAAAACTCCTGTCTGTTCGTTTTTCTCTGCCATTATGTAAATTCCTCCCAAAATTTATATCTGAAAATGTTCTCCATTTGATTATGTAAATTCCTCCCAGAATTTATATCTTGAAAAGTTTCTTTTTTTCATTATTTTCGCCCTCCCTCAACTTTAAGTTCAACATTTTCCTCAACAGGTTTTTCTATTTTCTCTTCAACATTTTCAACTTCTTTCATTTCTCCAATCTTCTCTCCAATCTTCTCTCCAATCTTCTCTCCAATCTTCTCTCCTTCTTTTATCTCTTCCTTCTTTTCTTCTTTCACTTCCTCAACTTTCTCTTCTTCTTTCTCCTCTCCCTTTTTCTCCACAACTGGCTTTGCCTTTACACTCTTCCTTATCGCAATCTTTCCCTCATCTTCAACACTAACCATATACGAAGGAATATTCACAACTCCTCCATTAACTAAAATCTTTTTATGAGTAATCATCTGCCGCGCACCTTTTACTGTTGTTGCAATACCTTTTTTTAAAACCATTGTTTGCAATCTCCTTTTCAAAATATCCTCTTCAGTCAGAGCCAAAACCTCTGCAGTTGTATCAACTTTAAATCCAAGCCCTCGTAATTTTATTAAAAAAACTTCCTGCATTTCTAAATCAGCATCAATAAGTTTTTTCGCCTGCCTTCTAAAATTATCAAGCTTCGCCTTCGCCTTCCAAAGTTCCTTTTTATTTTTCAAACCATACTTTCCAACAACAACATTCTCATCTTTAATCCTCTCAGTATCAAATGCTTTCTTTGGTTTCCTGAATTTTTTATGTTTTTTTATCATCCTTTCTTACCTGTCTTTTTAGTTTTAACTCCAATTGCCTTGTTCTTTCCTTTCTTCCTAAAATTGCTCTTTGTCCTTTGTCCTCGCGTCGGAAGCCCACGAGAATGCCGAATCCCTCGATAACTCTTAATTTTTTTCAACCTCTTAATATCAAACTCCTTTCTCAAATCTAAATCAGTCAGCGACAAATGCTTTGTCTCTCCACTATCAAAATCAAATCTCCTATTTTTCATAAAATCCGCAATCTTTGGATTTTGAATTGCCTCTGTAATTTTATCAATTTCTTCTTCACTCAACGATTCAATTTTCCTATTTTTATTCAACTTCAAAATATGGCAAACTGCATTCGACATTGCAAAACTTACTCCTTTAATTTTTGTCAGTCCTGCATAAATATTCCTACTCGCAGGAATATCTGTCGACATAATTCTAATAAGATTCTCAACTCTCTCAACCGGCCGTTTTTTTTCTTCAACAGCCTTTTTCTCAGGAGTTTTATATCCTTTATCTTTCACTTTTTGTGTCTTCGCCATTTTAAATTACAAAAATCCTGTTTCTCTCATTTTCAGAAATCTCATGAATGATTCTTTTCTTTACAGCTGACTTTGGATCAGGCAAACTCGGGATTCTTTTTTTTATATCTTCAAAACTCACAAATTTTTTACTTTCTCTCGCCTTTAAGATTTCTTGCATGTGTTTTTTCCCATATCCAGGCAAAAGCTCAATCTGATGGACACGAGTATTAATTGCTTCAGCTGTATTAAAAAAATCAACAAATTCCTTTTCCTTTTCTTTAACAATTCCCTCAATAAATTCATCTAACTGGAACTTTGCATTTTCTGTCAATTTATTTGAAGGCAACCGCCCCATAATATAATAAATTTTTTCTCTTTTCCCGTCTCCAATATAAACTTTTTCCTTTAATTCCAAAGAAACACCTTTTCGAGGAATTAATTGCAATAATGTAAGCCCTTTCTCACCTATAGCCTGGGCTAACGGCCTCATTTTCCCGTCGAGCGGATAACCATAAGGCAGGTAGTCTAAGATGATTGCATATTCTTCTTTCTGCGCCATTTTTACTTAAATTTCCTAACAATATCTGTGATTTGTTTAATTTCATTTTCATCTAAACTCACATCGTTGAATATTTTATTAATATCAGAAGCATCCTCTGGAAGAAAATCAATAACTTTCACAATATGCTCTGGTTTAACTTTATGATTATCAAGCGCTTCTAATTCTTTCTTCATCTCTGCAACATCTTTTGCCTTCAACTTCATAAACTTCTTAAAATATTTCTGAATCTCTTCATTTTCAATTTTGTTAGCGTTAACTAACTGTTTTGCTTCTGCCAATGTCAGCGGTTTCATTTCTTTTATCATTTCTCTTCTCCTGATTTTATCTTCTTTAAATGAATAGGACTAATTATAAATATTTTTTCCTTTGCAAATTCCTTTAAATTTACAACCAAACTCTTCCCTCTCTTGCCCTTGACAGTTCCAGTCCTGCCTTGAATCCGCTTTGGAAAACTCGCATCAACCGATTGCTCTCTCTTCACAGCAACCTTATCTCCTTCTTTCAACTCCTTAAAGTATTCACTAAACCTAACCTTGCCCCGCTCCCTCATCTTTTTTCTTTTTCCCATTTTATCTAATTATCTTAAAAATAGTGACTTTAAAAGTCTTTCTTAAATCAATTTTCACAACAACAATAATTATAAAATGTATTTTACTAATTTAAATATGAGGCAAGACTATGAATTTCCAAAACCTGCAGATTTTGAAACTGTTGTGAATTCTGTAGAAAGTTCTGTAGTTGGAAGGGCAATGTATATGGCTAAAAAACTTCAAGAAAGTTGCCAGGGAAATATTCGTCCTGTTTCTTTTCAATGTAATTCAGGAATAGTCTATCATTATTCTAAATAAAATTATTTTTATTCAAAATTAAAATTTCAATTGTTTCCTTCTTTCCCTTTCATATTCTCTTGCTTCTTTCAATCCATCTTGAAGTTTAGATAAATTTTCATCAAATTCCTTAACTCTCAAATTAGGCCGAACTCCTTGAGCCTCGTGGTTCAATCTTTTTAAACTTCTTAATATTCCTTTTCTATAGTCTCTAGCAATATCCTCTTTTGTTAATCCCTTTGTATAGTTAGCTAAATTTTTAACATGAACTTGTCCATTTCCAGGATCTTCATCTTTCATCGCTTTTCTTACAAACTTTATTTTATAAATATTTATGTGATTAAATATCCCCCTTTGCCCGCGCCTCCTCCATGTTTTGCACAATTGCTCTGAACATTTTATGCCCCCAAACCCCTACCCCACAATTTTCACAAAAATCCACCACACTCTCTTCGCTAATTCCTCGCGAACAATAAATGCACTTTTTCACCATTTTCTTTTTTGCAATTTGAGAAAGACGAGAGGGTTTTTAAATTTTTTTGTGGTTGGATGGGAAAGTGTTAAAAATATTAAGAGATAAAAAAAGAAAGTGTTCAGGACCTGCTTGCAGAGATATATTAGTCTTAAATATTTTAAAATCACATCCAGTGGTTAATATATCTTCAATTCCAACTTTTCTATAATTCATATCAACTTCTTGTAAAAAAGTTAAAGATGCATCAGATTGTCCATTACTTCTTAAATCATTTACGATTGCTGAAAAGTATCTTCTTATCTTTTCATCAGTCATTCCAGCTAAACCACTTCCAATACCAAAAATAGTTGCTCCAGATTTAGCATATTCTTCAATGTCTCTAACAGTTCTTATTCCTCCCATACCAATTATTGGAATCTCATCTCCAACTGCTTGTCTTACTTCTCTAACACATTTTAATCCCATAGGAATTATCCCAGTTCCAAATAAGCCACCTACTTTATTAGTTAAAACAGGACTCCCAACTTTTCGTGCATCCTCCAATCTTCTTTTTATAGTCTCTCTCGAATTAATTGAAGGATCAGTATTAGGCATATCAAATATTCCACTTAAACCAATTTGCTCTGCAACATATAAAGCATGTTCTATAGTTTCTTTGTGACTTTAATTCCAATCTCTACAATGCACATGTGGATCTATCATCTCTGTAACAAAGTTAAATGTCACTTTTAAAATTATCTTAGAATTTTTTATTACTTAATTTAGGTGAATTTGCAGATATTAAATCTCTTATATGTGTAAAAGAAAGTAGAAAATTATTTTAAGTATAAATTAACCCTTTTTTATGGAATTAAGAGATATAGAATACATTATTAATTCGCATACAAATTTGAATAAGCTAGGAGTAGCACAAGTAAGAAAGTGGGACAATAAAACTCCTTATTATGTGCATCCTATCTGGTGTGCTACAATGATTTTGCAAGAAACTTTATTACCAGAAAAAATTAGAAAATCAGGAGGCCAAGCTTTACTTTATCACGATGTTCTTGAAGACACAAATAAGGAATTACCTAATTGGCTTTCAGAGAGAGTTAGATCTTTGGTTTCAGATATGACTTTTGATTCTTCTGAACAAGAATGGAGTAATTTATGGAGCAAGGATAAAGAAGTTAGACTTCTAAAGTTATATGACAAAACCAGCAATCTTCTTGATGGAACTTGGATGGAACTAGAGAGAATGAAAGAACATCAATCACATTTAAAGAGATTGTGTGAGGATGTTGAAAAAAATTATGGACAATTAAAAATAATCAAGTTAGCAAGAAATTTATTCTAATTCATTTCATCAAGAGTTTTTATTAGAGCTTCTTTTCTATCTGGACTTTTTCTTACAGGGCTACTACAAACCAAAAGATTAGCTCCTCCTGCAATTGCTTCCCTCACAGAAGTCTCTTGTTTTTGAAAATTATCTCCTGTTTTCCCATACCAATCAGGTCTAACAGCAGGAACAAGTTTTTCTGCTGGTATATCTTTAATTTCTTCCAACATTGTTCCAGGTAATATAATTCCATGACAACCTGCATTATAAGCAGTTTCAGCATCTCTTCTTACAGCTTCATTAAAAGAACAGCTTCTCATTCTTTGACAATAATCTTCATCATAATGAGTCAAAACTGTAACTCCTAAAACCTTAGTATTAGTACCCTCTGTGGACTTAACAACAGATTCTAAAAAAGGTTTGTCTGCTAAAGAATAAAGATTAAAATAATTAACTCCTCTTTGAACTAATCCTGCTGTAATTGATTGCATAGTCCTTTTTCCATTCCACATTTTTAAATCTGCGAATATTGGTTTTCCTAACCCCATAACTCTCTCAAAAGGTTCACAATTTCCTGTTAATACGGAATTAATAATAAAATCTAAGTTTAACTTATATCCAAAATTATCTCTATCTATTTGTGATAATTCCTCGGCTAAATCTAAAACTTTATTAGGCTCTTGATAATCTAATCCTACAAAAAGAAAAGGTTTTGCCATTTATTCCTCCTTGGTCCAATAAACTAAACCTTCATTAAGTTTTCCTTGTGGGGCACCTAATTTTAGAGCTTCATCTTTTGAAAGTTCTCTCATCTGATAACCTCTTTCTATTGCTCTTTTTGCTGTGTCTGTTGGAACAACTAAGCTTCTACTTAATTGCCATCCCAAGGGGTCTTTTAAAAAATCTCTATAAGATTGAATAGAATTTTGAGAAATTAAATTTCCTGATTCAGAAACATCTAATAGTTGAGGAAGAGTTATTAATGGTACCAAGGTAATATCTTTTTCTCTTAATCTTGCATTTGATTCTCCATGATCATAAGAAAAAATACATGCTGCATGTGAAACTGGATAGCCTGCTGCCCTAAACTCTTCTGCTGCATTACCTGTTGTACCCGCATAATTTACAAGTTCTTCAACAACTAATGCTTTCATGCCTTTTTTAATTAAAGGATTATTTCTATCTCCTGTTATAAGTTCCCCATGTCCTCCTTCTTTTCTTGATCCCCTTAAATAACAGAACGGAATTTCTTTACCTAAAATTTCAGAAACATCATTTCTTAATTGCCATCCAGGAATCATCCCTCCTGTAGCATTTCCTTCAATAAAATCAAATTCTGCTTCATCTACAACTTTATATGCAAGTTGTTTGGTTAAAAACTTTAAAACAGCTGGTTGGCCCACAAGACCCTTAATCATTAAGTATCCTGGACCCCTATTCCCTGTTGTATAAATAAAAGGTTCCTGGCCCCCATCAATATCTTTTATCTCACAAGCACCAGAATTAATAATTGTTTTTGCAATTTCTTCTAGCCCTTCTTTATTTGTCATAAGTAAAATATGATGAGGTCATTTTTAAAGATTGTTATGTTGGGATACTGTCAAGTTCTCGTCACCTCATCGATTTGCCAAATAAATGATCAAACTCAACAATTTATTTCTCTCCAACTCCAAATCAATCCCAGCTTCCTCTGCAGGAGTTCTTCCCTGCAATTCCTGATGCGGATTAACAAAATTGTAAATCACTCTTCGC
>JAFCDB010000034.1 GCA_017609885.1 Candidatus Pacearchaeota archaeon | reverse complement strand
TAATTTTTCTATCTGACTTTGCACCTCATTATCTATTGTATCAATAGCATTTGTCCCACTTGAAAATATTTTTTGAACTAAAAAAATTCCCAAGATTAAAACAGCCATTAGTAATACAATAGTCACAATTGTTCCAACACTCATTTCCATTGCTGCATGTTTGTTAGATTTCATATTAAGGTAAAACTGCTCCTGAAAAAAACACAAGCACAACAATAGAGGCAATAAAAATAATTACTCCAATTATTATTCCAATTGTGTTTAATTTCTTTGCTTTTTTAGCTAAATCTGTTTTGGGATTTTTATTTATTTTAAGACCAATAATTCCAAAAATAATTCCTGCAAGACCATAAGCACTTACAATAGACATTACTATACTAACAATTCCTAGAGTATAACTTACTAAACTTAGATCCTGGATTTTTTTCACCATCTTTATACTGGTAATAATATCTTTGTTTTTATAAATGTTTTTAATTAAAATTAATTAGAGAGAGCAATTTCTTACATTCAATAACTTTAAAAAAGAATTATTATTTACAATTCTGGATGGCCCTTTGGTCTATCCCGTTGACATTTGGGAATGTAGCTCAGCGGGAGAGCACATGTTCATTTTTAGTCTTAGGATTAAAGTGATGTGAAACTGAAGATCATGGTGTCCGGGGTTCGACTCCCCGCATTCCCATTTAATCCTATAAAAATAATGTAAGTCAGGAATAGGCCAGCTTCTGTCAAACCCTGTAATCAGACGGTTTGTGTTAACATTCAACTAAGCAGCTTAAAGCCTTGCACCAGTCAAGATAGCCGTTTCATCAAATCTCATCCTTCGCAGTTCCACGCATGTTTCATAACTTCAGATGAGCTGTGTCGTTTCTGTTCTAGAGCTCTACTTCACAGCAGTCTGGATTTCTCCAAATGACTTGTAATTGGTAGACTGAAATCCGCAGATTTCGTCAACCACCCGCATAAGCAGTTGGTGGCCGGACCTTCCACAGAACTATATATCCATATATTTTATATCTGACAACTTAATGTCCTAGTTCCGAAGTTAACTACCCAACTTACAAAATCTCTAAAAAACTAGATTATTTAAATCTTTTTGTTGCTTTTCCCCTGTGGTAACAAAAAAGAAAACTTTATAAATACAAAATTTCTAAATAAACCATGGCACCAATCTATGAATTTAGTGGTGAGGAAAGCAAAGCTATTGAAGTTTTTAAAATTGGAAAAAGAAGGTATGATTTAGAGAAAAACCAAATAGCAGATTTGGACAGAAGCAATTGGATTGTTATGCCTCATGAATTTACAGATGGAAAATACTCTTTGGAAATGAGTCCTACAAGGATTTCTAATTGTCCTGCTGTTGAGAAAGTAGGAAAAGAATTAGGAATTAATTACAAAAATACTTCAAAAGATTCTCTTGGAAGAGAATTTATTGGCAATAATAATTGGCATGAAGCATTAAAAATGGATTTGGCTTTAGGTGTTAAAGCTCCAAGCCTAGAGGAAACAACAGATTATTTGCGTTTGTTGTATTTAGGTTCTCAAGGAAAAATTAAGGTTTATGATGTTTCTGGAAAACAAATTGAATCAAAACAATGCGAAAAGTATCTCGTGGATGTAGTTAAAGCAAAAAACCCTTGGAGAGCAGAATGGCTTGATGCTGATTTTAAGACAAAAGGAAAAGAATTGCATATTAACTATCATGTATTTGATAAAAATGGAAAAATAATTCAAAAATCTGAGGTTTTAGATAAGAATACTTTAATGAAAGATAAAACTCCTGGAATCTCGCTTGAAAATTGGATAGAAAATCCAACTAAACAAGGGTTGCCTTCTAACAAAACAAAATTAGGAAATTTATATTATTGGTATCCAAGAGATGATAATAATTCAGTCGCTAGGTTCAGTGCCAACACTGGTAGGGCTGACCTGTATTGCGGCAGGTATCCTTCCTTCAGGGTCTCTGGCCTTGGGGTACGAGCTGCGAAGCAGCGAGAGTAAGGTTTTGCTCGCTGGTTGAATTGAAAAAATTATTTTTCTGTTGCTTTGAGACGCACGAAAATTTTTTAAACAAATATCCCTTAAATTTTTTGTCCTGAATTTTTGTGTTTCCCTGAGCAAGAAATACAAAAGATGGGCTACACGCCAGTTTACTACCACTTTATTTAGATTTATTTTAAGTCATGAAATTCAACAACGACAAATAGTAATTGAAAAATTGTGAAACCTTGAAGTTGTGGTGGTAATTAGCAAATTTGGCTATTTATAGGTCGCTAGGTTCAATGCCAACACTGATAGGGCTAACCTGAATTGCAACAGGAATCCTTCCAACAGGAACTCTAACCTTGGAATAGTTCATCTTCAGGACTTAATGATTAATATGAAAACTTACAAAAATCTATATCCAAAAATCTATGATTTAAAAAATCTTATCTTAGCTTATAAAAAAGCAAGAAAAGGAAAGACAAAAAAGAATTATGTGAAAAATTTTGAAGAAAACCTTGCTTATAATCTCAAAATTTTACACGATGAACTGAAAAATCAAACTTACAACCCAAGACCCCTAAAAACTTTTATTTTACGAGACCCAAAAACTAGAAAAATTTCAAAATCTAATTTTAGGGATAGAATAGTTCACCATGCTTTATGTAACATAATTGAACCAATTTTTGATAAGACTTTTATTTATGATTCTTGTGCAAATAGAAAAGGCAAGGGCAATTTATTTGCTTTAGAAAGGTTTAATTGTTTTAAGAGAAAAGTTACAAATAATTTGCATTCAGAAGGATTTTGTTTAAAGGCAGACATAAAACATTATTTTCAAGAAGTCGATCATGGGATTTTATTTAATATAATTAAAAAGAAGATTAAATGTGAAAAAACTTTAGAGTTAATTAATTTAATTTTAAAAAATTACGAGAATTATAAGGGAATGCCTTTAGGTAATTTAACATCTCAATTTTTT
>JAFCDB010000018.1 GCA_017609885.1 Candidatus Pacearchaeota archaeon | reverse complement strand
GAGCAGATCATTTGAAACTCAGAAAAGAGAATTGTTGTTGAGATTAGTAGCCTATAATATTGATAGAAAATTGATACTTTCTATTTTTGTTTTGAGGGTTTCACCAAAGCCATTATCAAAAAGATTTATAAACTCTAATTTCTTAATTTATAGTAATAAAAAAGAGTGAAAGTTTTTATTATAATTAAAAAGATGGTGACAAAAATAAAATCTAATAATGCGAAGGCAACTATTCAATCTTTGATAGTTTTTGTTTGTCTTGCAATTGTTTTAATTGCTGGTTTTATTTTGGCAGATACTACTGCAGATATTTATGATGATGTTGATGCAGGCAATTGGTTTAATTTTACTGCGCAGAATAATTATGAGTTGATTAATGTATCTATTAATATGTCAACAACTGGGAGTGATATTGGTGCAAATATTACTCTTCTTAATATAACTTTTCCAGATTCATTTACTGTAAATGCGAGTAGTAATTATACTACTGTTGATACTGCGAGTAATCTTTCAATTGATGGTAATGTGTGGACGTGGTTTAATGGAACTTTTGATCCATCTACTGGTGGAATGATGTTGAATGGTTCAGGTTTTAATGATACATTTTCATTTAATGTATCCGCTTCAACTTATGGGTGGTATAATATTACTTTTGAGTTTTACAATATCTCTGGTTTAGCAGCTACCTCTGTTTATCAGACCTGGGTGAATGATACAACTGTTCCTGCTGTAACTTTGATAAATCCTGTTTCAGGTTATAATTATTCAGGGAATTTTACACTAAATGCAACTATTACAGATGCTACGATAACGGGAGTTGTAGTATTTAATTTAACAGATTATTATAGTGGAATTGAAAATGCAAGTTATAATGCTTCGCAGCATGCAAGCAGTGGCAATTGGAATGTGACTCTTGATACAATGGGTCTTTCTGAAGGGCAGTTTAATATTACTGTAATTGCTAATGATAGTCAGAATAATCTTAATGATTCTGAAATGGCATCTAATATAATATTTGATAATACTGTGCCAGTTATTCTTAATGCTACAAATGTAACTTCTCCTCCTGCGAAAAGTAATTATTCAGCAACAACTATTGTTTTAAATGCAACAGCTATTGATGAACTTTCAAATTTAAGTACAATTATGTTTAATGTTACAAATAGTTCTGGAGTGCAAAATGCAACTTATTCTACTGTAAGAGCAGACAATACAGATTGGTGGAATGCTACTCTTAATACTGCTCATTTTCCTGACGGTATGTATAATCTAAGTATTTTAGCAATTGATACTGCAGGAAATATAAATAACTCTGTGAATATTTTAGATCTTACATTTGATAGAACTGCACCTTTAATAAATATGAGTAAATCATCTAGTTCAACATCTACTTCTTTGACTGTTGATATTGTTGTTACAGATGTTACAAGTCCGATTATTAGTTCTTGTGGAATTAGCGATGATGCAGTTAGCATTAGTGGTTCAGATAGGACACAAACCCTGACTCAAGGTAGTTTAGATTGTGGACATTCTTATTCCTATACAATAATTTGTACAGATCAAGTAGGAAATTCTGCTTCAAAAACTTCTTCATTTTCAACAAGTTCTTGTGGAAGTAGTGGCGGTGGTGGAGGGGGTTCTGGTGATGGAACTACTTGGATAAATACTATTGTGGGTGATGATGAGGATTTAAGTGAAAAAGGAGATGTTCACCAAGAATTGGGAAGTAAAGAAAGAATAAGATTGAAGGTTGGCAGAGATATACATTATGTTGGAGTTTCTGCAGTGACAACAACAACTGCTTCAATTGAAGTTTCTTCAAGTCCTCAGAAAGCAACATTGTCTATTGGAGATACACGAAAATTTGATTTGAATAGTGATGGTACTTATGATTTGAGTGTTACTTTGAATGCGATAGTAAATGGAAAAGCAAATTTTGTGATTACTTCTATTAATGAAGAGATTACTGGGGAAAGTGAGGAGGAACAAGAGGAAGCGCAACAACAAGCAGAGGAAGAGGCAGGAATTCAGGAAGCGAGGGGCAGGTTGCTTCTTTGGATAGTTATTATTGTGATTGTGGTGATTGTAATTGCAATTGGGACTGGTTGGGGTGTTAAGAAAAAAAGTTCTAATAAGAAAAAGAAATAATTTGCTATATATAATTTTATAAATTTAATTTGTTGAGCGTTTTTATGAAGAGTGATGAGGTTTCGAAATATAATGATGAACGAAGAAGGCATGTAGAAGAAAACGTAGATTACTATTATCGAGAGTGTGGATATGTTTCTATTGCTTTTGTAAATGAAGAATATAAAGATTGCGATGCTGACCAGATTGCTCTTGCTGAGAGAGTTTTATTTGAATATCCTGGTGAGAAGATTTTTATTTATGATCTTTCTGTAATGGTTCCTCAAGATGCAGAGGAAGTTGCAGAAGTTGTTCGAAAAGAAGTTCCTGCTGGTGATTTGTCTAGGCTGCCTGTTCAGCCTTAGAGCTTTGTAAAACTTTAAATTTTTAGACATTTTTCTCGGTTTCCCAACCCACCCTCCCAACATTGCTCGACTTACATCTCGCAATGTCATATTTTAAATAGAGAAAAATGTCTAAGTTGAAATAATTTTCTCAACTTGAATTTGTAATTGGTATTTATATTTTTGAATTTTCCCAATTATTTTTAAGGTTTGGTTTTCTTGAATGTTTGGACAGTTGCAGATTCCAATTATTTTTCCAGTTGAATCTGAGATTTTAAAAGTTATGAAGTTGTTTTCATAATTTTTTATTTCTGAGATTTGTCCGATGATTTTGATTTGTTTGTTAAGATGTTTTTGATTTATCGAGGATATTTCTGTAATTTTTGGCTGGGAATTGTTTATGATAAATAACAAAATTAAAATTCCGATGAGAGAGATTATGAACATTGTTTTTCTCATTTTGTTTTATAGGTTAGAGGGTTTTTATTTTGTTTGATTTGAAAGATAAACTTTAAGAACACTGGATGCGGTTAATTATTATGGATGCTGAGAAAAAATTTGAACTGGTTAAGAGAAATACTGAGGAGATTATTGGAGAGGATGAGTTGAGAAAGTTGTTAACTGAGAAGAAAGAGCCGGTTGTTTATTGGGGGACTGCACCCACAGGATTGCCTCATGTTGGATATTTTTTACCAATATTGAAAATTGCGGATTTTTTGAAGGCAGGATTTAAGGTTAAGATTTTGCTTGCGGATTTGCATGCTGCTTTGGATAATACGCCCTGGCCTATTTTAGAAAAGAGGTATGATTATTATGCTAAGGTTATTCCTTTGATGATTAGAGCGATTGGGGAAGATACAAAGAATTTAGAATTTGTTAAAGGCAGTGATTTTCAGTTAAAACCGGAATATATGTTTGATGTTTTGAGAATGAGCAGTTTTGTTTCTGTTCATGATGCGAACAAAGCAGCAAGCGAGGTTGTGAAAATGGGAAATAATCCTAAACTCTCAGGGGTGGTTTATCCAATTATGCAGGCAGTTGATGAGCAGTATTTGGGGGTTGATTGCCAATTGGGAGGGACAGATCAGAGGAAAATAATGGTTTTGGCGAGAGAGAATTTGCCGAAGTTGGATTATCATGCGAGAGTTGAAATTATGAATCCTCTTGTTCCTGGGTTGATTGGAGAGAAAATGAGTGCGAGTGATGAAAAAGGAAAAATAGATTTGTTAGATGATGAAGAAATTGTTAAAAATAAATTGAAAAATGCAGAGTGTGTTTCTGGAAATCCTGATAATGGAGTGATGGCTTTTTTGAAATATGTTATTATGGTTTTGAAAAAAGATAACAAGAAAAGATTTATTGTTAAACGAGATGAAAAATACGGGGGAGATTTGGCTTATAGGGATTATGGAAAAATTGAAAAGGATTTTGTTGATAAAAAATTGCATCCGCTTGATTTGAAAATTGCTGTTGCTGAGGAAATAAATAATTTGTTGAAAGTTTTTAGAAAGGAGAGGGAAGGTTTGGAGAAGTTGAGTTCTTTGGCGTATAAAAAATAAAAAAGAGAAAAAAGGAAAAAATTTGTAAGTAAATTTAATCTTCTACTACTGTTTCGATTACTGCTTGTGCTCCACCAATATAACCTGCTGCTTGATTGATATGTCGTGGGATTGAGCTTGCTGCTTGTCCAGCCCAATAAACACCTCCTACTGCTGCTCCTACATCCAAAACTTTTCCTGCAAGCGGGTAGTCTTCTCGAATGAATTCAGTTGTTCTGCTTGGTTCAGTTGGCGCTCTATTGTAGTCTTGGTTCAATACTGTTCTTGCAGTAGAATCTGCAACATCTGCAGCTGCATTTACTGCTCCTTTTACAGGATTTAATTTTACAAGTCCCTCTCCTACTTTATATGGAGCAACTAGCACATCTCCAACAACTCTTGCTGCGTTTTGTGGAAGATTGCAAGTTGTGCATCCTCCTAAAACAGAAAGTCCAAATCCTAAAGCCAATGCTTTGTATCCTCTCATTTTTTTACCTCCTTTCAATTATATAGTTGGGATAGGAAATTAAGGTTTATAAGTTTGTAGAATTGGAAATGAGTGGTGATTATTTTTCAAAATGTTCTTTGTAGAATTCTTCTAATTGAAAATTGTGGTCGAGGGGTTTTGATGGAGTTGCGTCTTTTTTTAGCACGGTTTCTAAAACTTTTTTATATTTTTCTTTAACATCTTCTTTAGCTTCCAGGGTTAAATCGTTGAATTCGATAGGGGTATCTCTTGGATTGTGTTTTGGTTCCTTAACTCTCATAATGATATTATCAATTTCTCCAGGAATGAATAATTTTCTATCTTCAGATTTATCGAATATTTCAAGAATGTAATCTGATTTGTAAGAATATGCTCCTGTTGTAATTTTTACTCTTACTCCGGTAGTTTTTCTAAATCTAAATTCACAATTTCCGCGACCTCTTTTTTGAATAAAACTAAATTCGTAGGTAAATTTACTTGGTTCGTATCTGGTTTCATGGATTATTGAATTTAGCAATTTTTCAGTTTGTTCGTTTGCAGTTGCAGAGGTTGTTAATAATGTTAATCCTATTCCTAGTGTTGTTAAAAATTGTCTTCTTGATTGCATTTTAATTTGAAGGGAAATTGTTTTTTAAGGATTGTTGTAGTGAGGTTGATTTGGTGGGGAGGGTTGGTTTTGGAGGGGTTGGGGTGGGAGTTTTAGGGAGTTGGTTTTTGGTTGGAGGGGTTGGTTTTATCTTTTAAGTAAGTCTGATACATCTCTAGTTTTGATTTGATATTTTATCTTGTTTTAAACTCCACCACATCTTTATCTTTGATTTTATGCGAAAGTCCTACACGCTGATTTCCGAATTTACTTGAGGGGCCCCAAATTCTTACTTCTTTAATTGTTTTTGCAAATGAATTGCTGATTTTTTTTGCGACTTGTTCTAAAGTTGAATTTGGTTTGACAATCATTGGTTTATCTGTTGCTGGTTTTCCTGGTTCTTTAAGATATATTCTTGCTATGTCGAAGTTTTCTAAGATTTTTTCTTTAAGTTGTTCTATTTCTTCATCTTTAAAGATTGAGGTTAAGCTAAAATCGTGTTTTTTTGATTTGAGTTTTTCTGTGAGTTTTCTTTTTTCATTTTGGTTTAATATGTCTGATTTGTTGAAGATGATTATTTTTTTTGCAGGTATTTTGTCGAGGAGATTTTTGATTTCTTGGATTTGTTCAAATTTTATAACTATTATAATAATTAAATCTGCAGTGTATGCAATTCCAAAATCAAATTTTTTATTTTTTATGCTTGGCAGTTCGATTATTTGAATGTCGACGCCTTGGAATTTCATTGTTCCTATTTCAGGAGTTTGGGTTGTGAATTCGTGTTCTGTTATTGTTGGATGAGCATTTGTGAGTTTTGCTAATAGTGAAGATTTTCCTGAGTTTGTGTATCCTATTAGGATTGCTTGTCTGTCTGCTTTTTTTATTGTGTCTCTTGAGGATTTTCCTGATTTTTTTGCTTTGTAGATTTTTTCCTTGAGTTTTTTAAGACGGGTTTTTAATTGTGCGAGCATTTTTTCTGCAGATTTGTGTTTTGGGCATTCTTTTATCATTTCCTGAAGCCAGTGGATTTTTTCTTCGTTTGTTTGTGCTGCGAGAAATTCCTGTTCTGCTTTTTGGTAGAATGGGGATTGATTTGTTGATGCCATGAGGATTTAAGGAGGAAGGGATTTAATAATTTTTTGGAGGGTATTTGTTTTTTACTTTTTTTGGCGTGATTCAATATCCACCCCCATCTCTCCATTCCCTCCCTTCCAGATTGGAAATAAATGGAATCGTGCCTTCTTTTTTGCAATTAGAATTTCTAATGATATTTTCAAGCACCGATATTTTTAAAAAGATTTTTTTCTAGAATTAATTATGGGTTATGAAATTGATGGGAATGATGAAGAGGATTTTGTGTTGACTGATTTAGATGATCGGCTTTATGATACTCCTGTAGATTTTCGGAATTCTGAAAAGCAAAGAAAGGAGCGGCATCTTTATATGAGGCGGACTCGGGGTGGTAAACCGAAGGAAGGGAGGAGCAGAATTTGGAGGCAGCTTCGGTATGGTTCTTTTTTTAGAGATGAGGATTTAAAATGATAAAAAGAAAAATTTTGAAAAATGGTATGACTGTGGTATTTAAGGAAAGGAAGAATGAAGTTGTGAGTGTGGCTTTTGCTGTGAGATTTGGAGGGGCAAATGAACTTGCAGAGCATAAGGGAATTGCGCATTATATTGAGCATATGCTTTACAAGGGAACGCCTACGAGGAATTCTAAACAGATTTCTACAGAGATTGAGAAAAATGGCGGAGAGTTAAATGGATTTACTTCTGAACAAGTTACAGCTTTTTGGTGCAAGATGCCAAGCAAACATATTGATGTTGCGCTTGAAGTTTTGAGCGATATGGTTAAGAATCCGCTGTTTGATGAGGGGGAATTGGAAAAAGAACGGTTTGTGATTTTTGAAGAGATGAAAATGTATAAGGATAATCCTCGGATGCATGTTTTTGAAAAGATTAAAAGTTTGATGTATTCAGGAGATTTTGCAATTCCAATTATTGGGACAGAGAAATCTATGATGTCAAACAGCCAGGAGAGAATTAGAGATTTTTTTAAGAGAGTTTATACTCCTGAAAATATGATTTTAGTTGTTACAGGCGATGTTAATTTTGATAAGATTTGCAAGTTTGCTGAGGAGAATTTTGTGAAAAAAGAAAAAAGAAAAATCAATGAGCCAGTTGTTGAACCATGTAATAAATCTGAGATTGAAAAGAGAAAGGCGATTGACCAGGCAAATTTGATTTTTGCGTATCATACTCCTAAAACTGATGATAATAAATATTATGCTGCTGAGGTGCTTAATGTTTTGATGGCAGGAGGAATGAGCTCGAGGTTGTTTTCTGAGATAAGGGAGAAAAGAAATTTGGCATATGCAATTAAAGGATTTGTCGAGGCTGAGAAGAATTATTCTTATTCTGGGATTTATGTTGGAACAATGCCAGAGAATGTTGAAAAAGTTAAGAAATTAATTTTAGAGGAGTTTGGGAAAGTTGTTGAGGGGCTTGATTCTGATGAACTTGAGAGCGTGAAGGAGCAGATTATTGGGAACCATTTGATTTCTCAGGAAGATTCACATAATGTTTTGTTGGAGCTTTTGATGGAAGAGATAAAGGGGGATGCTTCGAGGGCAGGAAAATTTGTTGAGAAAATTAAGGAAGTGAAGCTGGAGGATGTTAAGGAATTGGCGAGGAGGGTTGGTTCTGTGGGTTCTGGTGGGCGCGAGAATAATTATAGTTTTTTTGCACTTGTTCCTGAGTGAGTTTTGGTGAACCCTGAATTTTGAACATTTTTTTCAATTCTCTTCCTGTTTTTAGGAGTTTTATTGGTAGTTCATCTAAGAATCATGTAGAATGGAAGAGCTAGTGTAGCCGAGGCTATTGTAGAGAGACCTATGCCTCCGCCTCCAACCATTGCAACGGTTAAATATTCATTTTTCATAATATTTTTAATTTTAATTAGTTTATAAATTTGCTTATTATAAAGAATATTATTTTATTAATTCCAAAAATATAAAAAGCTGTTTTTTTATTCAAATTTATGCAAATAATAAAAGTTCCTGGGCTTAATTGTCTTGGGAAAAATCAGGGATGCCTGAATGCAGGGAATGCTGTTTTAGCTGAGCTTGCGAAGGAGTTTGATAGTTCTGTTTTGAATTTGGAGGAAATTCATGTTGATAATGAAGATGTTGTTGAACAGGAAAAGTTGATTTATGAAAATTCGAAGGATGCTTTTGAGGAGCAAGATAAAGTGATTTTTTTAGGCGGAGATCATTCTATTACTTACTCAACTGGAAAAGCTTTTTTAGATGTTTTTGGAAATAATAGTTATTTGATTGTTTTTGATGCGCATGCAGATTGTATGCCGGCGATGAAAGAACCAACACACGAAGAATGGTTGAGAGGATTAGTTGAGAGGGGGTTTGATAGTTCGCATATTGTTTTAGTTGGGTTGCGAAAAATTGAACTTGAGGAGAGGAGATTTTTAGATTCTAATAAGATAAAATATTTTGAAATGGGGAAGTTTGAGAATTTTGAGTTTCTTTGTGATAGTGTGATGGAGTTTGTTAATCAGCCAGATTCAAAGGTTTATGTTTCAATTGATATTGATGTTGTTGATCCTGCGTTTGCACCTTCGACAGGTTATTTGGAGCCAGGGGGTTTTTCAAGTAGAGAGATTTTGTATTTTGTGAGAAGATTAAGTAAAATGAGGGGACTTAGGGCAGTTGATATTGTGGAGATTGATAGTGAAGGGGATAAGAAGAAGGGAAATGTTACTGTTCGGTTAGGGGCGCGGATTTTGTGGGAGTTTTTACAATGAGGGTATTTATTTCAATTGAACTGCCAGAAAAAGCAAAACAGGAAATTGTTAGAATACAAAATGAAATTGAGAAATTAGGGTTGATTAAAGGGAAATTTATTGAAAAAGAGAATTTGCATTTGACATTGAAGTTTTTAGGGGAGATTGATGATAAGAAATTAGAAAAAATTAAAGAAAAATTAAATGAGTTAAAATTTTCAAAGTTTAAAGTTAGATTTGATAAGCTCGGAGTTTTTTCTGAGAAATTTGTTCGGATTGTTTGGATTTCTTTGAAAGGGGATGAGTTATTTGAATTGCAGAAAGATGTTGATGAAGTTTTGAAAGATTTTTTTGGAAAAGAGCAAAGGTTTATGGCGCATGTGACAATTGTGCGTCCTAAATTTGTTAAGAATAGAGAAAAATTTATTGAGGAATTGGGGAAAATTGATTTTGAAAAAGTTGAGTTTGAGGTTGATAAAATTTTTTTGAAAAAGTCAGAGCTTTTTAAGGAGGGGGCGAAGTATTTTGAGCTGAAGGAAATTGAGGGCTATAGATAAATTTTTAAATAATCGTTTGCAATATGAAATATGGAACAGACTATTAATCTTAATAATCTTCTTGTAGAATTGAAAAAGATAGAGGAGGCGATGGTTACAAAACAGGATATGGGAAGATTTATGGAAACTTTGGCAATTATGTCTAATGAAGATACTATGCAACAAATAGCTGGAAGTGAGAAAGATATTGCTTCTGGGAGAATTAAAGAGGTAAATTCAGTTGATGATTTATAATGCTCTGGAAAATCGTGGAAACAGATGTTTTTTCTAAGACATTTAAGAAATATAAAAGTGATAGACAATTTGTTAATGCTTTAGATAAAAAGATTTAGAGATTAAAACAAGAACCGCATAATGTTGGAGTGTATTTGGTTGGTAGATTACATGGTTATAAATCCACGAGGATTATCCGAAAATTTAGATTAATTTTTGAGATTTGCGAAGAAGAATACTCTATTTTATTAATTGCTATTGATCATAGGAAATTTAAGTATAAAAGACTCTATAAAAAATAATGTTGAAGAATGAAAATATAATATTGAAAGAATTTTTAGTTTTATATAATTATTGGTTTGTAAAAGTTATATTGGAGAATAATTTATTTTATAAACTTGGAAAGGGTTTGTTTATTTTAATGGCAGAAAAAAGAGAGTGGAATGAGAAGGATTATGAGGGTTGTGCTTCTGAAATTGTAAGAGATTTTTTGTTTACAGGAGATGGAAGAGAGAATATTTTTTTATATGGAATTGATGGAGTTCATTTAGAGAAAATTAGACGGAAGATTAGTCAAAAGGAGGGGATGGAAGATTATAATGTGGTTTGGGATAATTTAGGACCTTCTGAATATCTTAGAGAAACAGGCGCGTTTTTTTTTATTAATCTTGGATTGTATGATATTGAGTCGAGAACATTTGGAATTAACATTTAATAATTATCTTTTGATAACTCAAAAACCTCGGCCTTCTTCCCTATAACTTTTTTCAAATCTTCTTCTGATGCGTTGATTATCTTTTTTATTGTTTTAAATTCCTGAAGAAGTTTTTTTGCTGTTTTTGGACCTATTCCTGGAAATCCCTCAACGATAAATTGCAGTTGTTCTTTTTTGTTTTGAGGTTTTGGTTTGTCGTTTATTCCTTGTTCTGTTGTTTTCTTTTTTGCAATTAACATTATGAATTTTGCAGTATCTTCAGAATTTTTTGAGAAAATAATTGGGATTTTATAGTTTAGAGAGATTGAAAGAAGGAATCCACGGATTGCGTTTTCGTGAATTGTTGATTTTTTTCTAGGAGGTATTTCTGTTTCTTGATTAGGTAAGTAATCTTGAGAAGTTATTTTATTGGCGGAATTGTAGAGTTCGAAATCGTCTGTTCCCTCAATAATTAGGAGTTTGTTTTTTAATTGCTGCATATTTTTAAGTTGCTTTCTTAATCTTTTGTTTATCATTGAACCTAAAAAATCTTGAATTGTTTTTCTTTCAATTACAACTCTTTTTGTAATGTAGTCACCGATTTTTAATTCTTGGAGAGATGTTTGGCAACCGAGTTTTTCTAATTCTGAAATAACTAACGAATTTTTCTCCCTGTAATCAACTAAGATTTTTGGTTTGTCTACTTTTTTTTGTTTTTGTATTTTTTCTACCTGGAAGATGTTGTGGATTTCTATCATTTTAATCTTTTTTTAGAAATTCGTAAATTTCTTTTTGTTTATGACTGTTTAATGAAACATGTTTTTCTCCTGTTGAAATTTTAACTAATATAAATTTTCTGTTTAATAATCCCTTTAAGGCGATTCTTGTTTGTTTTATTCCTTTCATATAAGATGGAAGAGCTTTTTGTAGATTTCTTAATTCAGTATGTCTGCCTTCCCAAATATTTAGGTTCATTAGTTTTCTAAGAAATCGTTTCATGATTATTATTTCAATATCCATAGTTTGATTAGTTTAGTGAGTTATTTAATTTTTTGTATTTTCTATCTTCCTTCTTATTTTTTTTGCTGTTTCTTTTATCCCTCCCACCCTCCCAGCTCGACTTCGCTGAACATATTTTGAATTAAAAGAAACAGCGAATTTTTAATTTGGATAAAGCTAATTTACTTTGGAATACTAACGTTCCAAAATAGAAACCTTTAAATAATTTGATTTATTAGAATTCATATGGAAACATTATTTAATAGAGCGTTGGGGGATAGTCCGAAGATTCGGGTTTTGGAATTTCTTATTGAAGGAAGGGAATTAGATTATAGCTTGTCTGATATTGCTGAAGGGGCGGAGATTGGGCGGACAACTTTGTTTAGGATTTTTGAAGATTTGTTGAGGGCTAATGTAGTTGTTTTTACTCGACAAATTGGAAATGCTAAATTATTTAGATTGAATATGGACAATGTTTTTGCTAAGAAGCTTGTTGAGATTTTTGATGAAGTGATTATTCCTCGGAGGAGGGTTGTTGTTTAGTTAGTATTTTAGGATTTATTATTTGCTTATTGTTTTTTTGGAAGAGGAAAAGAGGGGAGAGGGGAGTTGAATTTTTGTCTTGGGCTCAACAAAAATTCAAGGAAATACTGCTAATATGATAAATTGATAATGACTTGCAGATACTATTCTCAAAAATCTAAATAAACATCAACTATATTTCCTGCAGAGAATCTTTCTCGCAACCTGACTCGCCTTTTTTTCCTTGCTCACCTTTCGCACCGCTCATCAAATCACTCGTGAAGGCAGATTCGAGAGTTTCCCTCCCCTAAAATCCCTCCCCCAAAAAATTTATATAAACCCCTTCCCTTAATTCACAATGTTAAAATCAAAAGAATTCGCACATATAATCCTCGCAATTGTAATTTTAATATTTGTAGTTAATTTCATCAACATAATCGAAAACAACCTCTCAATAGAAACATTCACAATAAAATCCTTCGGAATTGCCCTAATTGTTTTCACAAGTATTTTTGCAAAAAAACTCGCAGCATATTATTTTGAAGCAAGCGCAGATTTCAAAATCTGGCAGCTGCAAAGATTTGGATTCAAACCAAATCAAAAACTCAAGAAACCAATTCCTGCAGGAATCATAATTCCATTTGTCATCTCGTTTCTCTCAGCAGGTTACGCTCTCTGGCTCGCAGTTTTAGAATTTGACATAAGGGTCCACCCAAGCAGAGCAAGCAAAAGACACGAACACTACAAATTCAGCAATATGACTGATATCCACCTCGCATTCATTACAGGAGCAGGAGTTATCACTTGTTTAATTTTATCAATTCTCGCTTATCTTGGAAACTTCCCGGAAATCACAAAACTCGCAATCTACTACGCAGTATGGAATTTAATACCAATTAGCAATCTCGATGGCTCAAAAATCTTCTTCGGCAGCAGAATTCTCTGGTACATTCTCGCAATTGTCACAGGAATTTTTTTAGCCTATGCATTATTTCTGCCGTAATTCAGTATCTCCCAAACCCTCTATTCTACTTAGAATTTTCATCAATTTCTTTTGTCTTCTTTGAAAAAGAAAAATAGAACAAAAAAATATCAAAAATCCAAAAACTCCTGCAAAAAGATATTGTCCATAAATCAGCATTGTTGCAATAAAACCTGCCAAAGTGATTGTCCCCATAGTAAACCAACCCATGGCCTTTTTGGATTCAAATTCATATTCTTTATCTAATTTGTTTTTAATCAATTCAATTTTATCCATTTAATCAAATAGTTGTTTAAGTATTGAAATGCTAACTGCAATAAATAATGCAAATAAAGAGAATGAAATTATCCCTCCAAGAGTTGTCAATACCTCTGTTCCCTGACTCAAAACAGTTATAAGTCCAGCAATACCTGCCACTCCTAGGAAAAATGAAATTGCAGTCAAAAGCAATTCAGATAAATCTTTTTTAGTCATCCTTTTCCTAATAATCTCTGTTTTTTAAATTTTTCCAAGAAATTCAACAAACCTTATATACTCTCTAAAATTTTTAAATAAATGCCAGAAAAATTTCTCCAAAATATAAAACCACGAGAATATCAAAAACAAATATTCGAAAGCATAAAAAACAAAAATTCTCTCGTTGTACTTCCAACAGGAATTGGAAAAACCCTCATAGCCCTAATGCTTGCAATTCACCGAATGAAAAAATTCCCTCTTGAAAAAATTCTTTTCCTCGCACCAACCCGCCCATTAGCAGAACAACACTTCAATTATTTCAAAAAACACCTCCCCGAACTTTTCGCAACTATCGAACTCTTCACAGGAAAAATACACGCTGAAAAAAGAAAAGAAATATGGCAGAGAGCAGACATAATTTTCTCAACCCCCCAATGCATAGCAAACGACCTCAAAAAAAATCTCTACAACCTATCTGATACCTCCCTCTTAATCGAAGACGAAGCACATAGATGTGTAAAAAATTATGCATATACATTCGTAGCAAAAAAATTCAACGAACAATCAACAAATCCTCAATTCCTGGGTTTAACAGCTTCCCCGGGAACTGACAAAAAATCAATAAAAATAATCTGTGAAAATCTTCTTATAGAACATGTTGAAATTCGCACAAGAGAAAGCGTAGATGTCAAACCTTACATCGAAAATCTCAACTTCAACACAATAAAACTTGAATTCCCAAAAAGATTCGATGAAATAAGGAAACTGCTAAAAAAAATTTACGATAAAAACATCCTCGCACTAAAAGAAAAAAATTTCCTCCATGGCCCTGCAAATAAAATCGCCCTCTTAGAAACTCAAAAAAGATTATCAAACGAATTAAAAACAAACCCAAAAAACTTCAAAATATATCCTGCAATTTCAAAATGCGCCCAGGCACTAAAAGTCGCCCACGCATTAGAACTTCTTGAAACCCAAACCCTCTACGCTTTAAAAAATTACTTAGAAAAATTAAAAGACGCTGCAGCAAAAAATCAATCCAAAGCTGTCAAATTTCTAACTTCAAGTCCGGAATTCACACAATCAGAAAATCTTTTAAATGAACTAATAAAAGAAAATCTCGAACATCCAAAACTACTTGAACTTTCCTCTATTATCGAAGACAAAATACAGGAAAATCCAAAATCAAAAATAATAATTTTTTCTCAATACAGAGATAGTGTCGCAAAAATTTGCAAACAACTAAACTCAATAAAAAAAATAAAAGCAAAAATATTTGTAGGGCAAACAAAAATTGGGGAAACCGGCCTCTCACAAAAAGAACAACAAAAAATAATCCAAGAATTTTCAAATAGAGAATTCAATTGCCTTTGTGCAACTTCAATTGCAGAAGAAGGACTTGACATCCCAGAAGTCAACGCAGTAATCTTCTACGAACCAATCCCATCAGCAATCAGAAAAATACAAAGAGCAGGAAGAACCGCAAGACTAATGCCCGGAGAATTAATTATGCTAATAACAAAAGACACCCGCGACGAAGCCTACTACTGGTCTGCAATAAGAAAAGAAAAAACAATGCACAACGCAATCGACTCAATAAAAAAAGATTTAATCGATGGTAAAATGGGAATTAACAATAAACAGAAGAGGTTGTTTTAAGAATAAGATCAAGCAAAACTATTTATCTTCCTTTTCCAATATTTTTTTCATCTGTTCTTTTAAAACAGGAATATCCTCGTTTATAACTTTCCAAATATTTTCTAAATTAACTCCAAAATAATGATGTATTAATTTATCTCTCATCCCCACAATATCTTTCCAAGGAATCTCAGGATATTTTTTTCTAAAGGAATTTGGCAAATTTTTAACAGCCTCTCCAATAATTTCAATTTGTCTAATAACTGCACTTTGCTTTTCCTCATTATTGAAAAAATCATCCCTCTTAACTCCTCGCATAAAAAGCTCTATTTTTCCCATACTATCCAAAACATGTCTAATAAAAATTAACATATCCTTTTTCATATTATCCTTATCTCTTCATCTAATATTTTTTCCTTAAGCAAAGGATTAATCCCTCTATAAGTTATAATATCTACTTTAATTTTTAAGTTTTCTTCAATCTCTCTCTCCAATTTCACTAATTTTAACAAACTATCATTAAATTCAACTAAAATATCAATATCACTATTTTTCTTCTGTTCTCCTCGAGCATAACTCCCAAAAATTCCAGCTTTCACTACACCATATTTCTTTAAAACTTTCTGAATTTTTGTTTTTAATTTTTTCAATTCCATACATTAAATAAGAAACAATCATTTATAATATTTTCGCGCCAAAAAGAGTTAGGAAAAAATTCAATTCTTAGAAGAAGGAGGGAAAGAAAAATAAAGAAAGGGGAAAAAGAAAAAGGAAAGAAAATTAAAGTTTGATTAAGCACAAAGACATCGGATACTCCTATAGTGTCCTGAAGGATCACTAAGGGGAACAGCATTTATAATTTCGCTACAAGGTATTATCTCCGTGTTTCTATCTTGTCGTCTATCTGTTTCAATATATTCATCATATATCATTACGTTCTTTAATGCTAAAATGCAAGTTTTTCCATCTCGATTACACCATTGTGAACAACTTGATGTTCCACTAAAACCAACAACTTCTGCTTCACTCAACATATCCAAAACACCTTGATAAGTTTCATCAGAAACACCCTCGCAAAAATCCATCCCCCTTTGTTGTTCGCAAGTTAAACCAGCTTTACACTCAGAATCACTATCGCA
>JAFCDB010000033.1 GCA_017609885.1 Candidatus Pacearchaeota archaeon | reverse complement strand
TGATTTTTATTTATTGGTGATGATTTATTGAATTTATCTGGAGAATTATATAATGATTTGTTTTATATTAGCTTAATCAAACAGCTTTGAAAGAGCTGTCTGCGGAGATACTGCATGCGCCGAAAACTTTATAAATCAGATAAATATAATATTTCTGTAAGTTCTAGAGGTCTAATATGGACAATGAACAATTAAAAGAATTAAATAAATCGATTCTAAAAACAGGGACGAGTTTAGTGGGGATTGTTTGCACTGACGGTGTTGTGTTGGCTGCAGACAGGCAGGTAAGTGCGGGAAATCTTGTTGTTGGAAAAGATTTTCAGAAAATATTTCAAGTAAGAGACAACTTACTTACTGCCTTTACTGGAGGTGTTGCAGATGCTCAGTTTCTTTTGAGGATTGCAGGAGCAGAATTAAAATTGAAAGAACTGAAGTCAAGGAGATTAGCAACAGTTAAAGAATCTGCGAGCTTGCTTTCTTCACTTACATTTAGAAATATTCGGCAGCCGTCAATGGTTCCGGCAATTGTGGGTTCGCTTGTTGCAGGAATTGACCCTAATGGCGATGCAAAACTTTACACAATTGAACCTGCAGGAGCAATTTCAGAAGTTAAAGATTATGATGCTAATTTTTCAAGCGGAATGCCTTATATACTTGGAGTTTTAGAAAGAGGGTACAAAAAAGATATGAATGTGAAGCAAGGAACTCAGCTGGCAGTTGAATGTTTAAAGGCATCGACGCAACGAGATATGGGCAGTGGATATGGGATAGATGTTTTCACGCTAACTAAGGACGGAATTAAAAAAGTTCTTAGTCAAGAAATTGAAGCAGTCTTAAAATAACTAAATTAAAATGGCAGATATTCTGAAAGAAATTACAGATTCACTTCCGAAAATCGTTAGTGAGTCGTGTTTTGAAGGGGCAAATATTGTTCTTTATACTGATAATGATGAATTTTTTAAAACTGGAGAGCCCAAGATTAAAGAATTTGTGAATCAATTTAAGAAAAGAATAGAGCTTCGTGCAGATAGGAAAATTCTTGAACCTGAAGAAAAAGTTGAGAAGCTAATAGGAAAATTAATTCCAAAAGACGCTGATGTAACTAAAATTATTTTTGATGTTCATAGAAGTATAGTTGTAATTGAAGCAAAAAAACCAGGACTAGTTATTGGAAAGCAGGGCTCAATATTAAAGGAAATAAAAGAAAAAACACTTTGGATGCCGCAAGTTCAAAGAAGCGCGTCAATACAAAGTAAAATTACAGACAATATTAGAGAAGTTCTTTATGCAAACAACAACTACCGAAGAAAATTCCTGAACAACATTGGGAATAAAATTTACAAAGACTGGAGCAATGAAAAACAGGAAGGTGGCTGGGTGCGTCTTACTTTGCTGGGTTCAGGAAGGCAAGTTGGAAGAAGCTGTTTTCTTTTGCAAACTCCAAATTCAAAAATTTTATTAGATTGTGGAATTGATGTTGCCTCTAAAGGCTCAGAGAAATTTCCTTATTTTAATATTCCTGAATTTGATTTATCAACAATTGACGCGGTTATTATAAGCCACGCCCACCTTGACCATTGCGGTTTAGTTCCATATTTATACAAAATGGGTTACAAAGGACCGGTTTATATGACACCTCCAACAAGAGACATTGCGTCGCTTTTGGCACTGGATTTTATTGGAGTTGCGTACAAACAGGCAGCTTCCCCTTTATTTAGCTCAACAGATGTTAAAGAAATGGTGAAACATAGTATCTGCCTAAATTTTAATGAGGTTACTGATATTACCCCTGATGTAAGGATTACGTTTTACAATGCAGGACATGCACTTGGCTCTTCGATGATTCACATTAACATGGGAAATGGATTTCACAATCTTCTTTATAGTGGAGATATAAAATATATAAAAACACGGCTTTTAGATCAGGCAGTTACTAATTTTCCAAGAGTTGAGACGACAATTATTGAATCAACCTATGGCGGTAAGCAAGATGTTCTTCCGCCAAGAGTGGAATCAGAAAATCAGCTAATAGAAAAAATAAAAAAAATTACTGATAATGGCGGGAAAGTTTTAGTACCTGAACTTGGATTAGGAAGGGCGCAGGAAACAATGTTAATAATTGATGATGCTATAAAATCAGGCAAACTTCCGAAAATCCCAATTTACATTGATGGAATGATTTGGGATATTAATGCAATTCACACAGCTTATCCAGATTTTTTGAGTAATAATGTAAGGAATCAAATTTTTCAGGATAAAAATCCTTTTGTTTCAGATACATTTAATAGAGTTGGTTCTTCAATTGAGAGGAAGGAAGTTATTGAGGGTGGGCCGTGTGTGGTTTTAGCAACTTCAGGAATGTTAGTCGGAGGTGCTTCTGTAGAATATTTCAAGCATTTTGCAAGCAATTTAAAAAATGCAATTGTTTTTGTTTGTTATCAGGGAGTTGGCTCGCTTGGAAGACTTGTGCAGGAGGGTGCAAAAGAATATAAAACAGAAGCAGGAGAAAAAATTGAAATTAATTTAGAAGTTCACAAGCTTGATGGGTTTAGTGCACACGCAGGAAGAACCGAATTATTAAATTTTATAAGAAATTCAAGACCAAGACCGCGTAGAGTAATTATTAATCATGGTGAAGCTTCAAAGTGTTTGGATTTAGCGAGCACGATTTACAAGAACGAGCATATTGAAACAAACGTTCCTCGAAATTTGGAGACGCTGCGCTTGAAATAATGTAACTATTTGGGTAAGATAAAAAGGATTTGGTGAAATCCCCTAAGATATGACCTTTTTCTCAATCTATTATTCTCGTTGCGAGACGCCTAACGTCGAGCAACATTGGGAGGGAGGGATATAGAGAAAAATGTCGAAATTTATATGGTTTCACAAAAGCCGATAGAAATTGAATTTAAAAATCCCTTGCCATTAGGGAATCGCTCCCGAATCTGCCTGACGACAAGATTCTCCGCAAGAAAATATAACTAATGTTTGAAACAAAATTATTAAATTTATCACTTCCTTGTTTAAATCTAAGAAAACAGCATCTCCAAATTAAAATTAGCTGTTTTTTTATTAAAATCAGTCGGACAGCAATTTCGCGAGTGGAAAATCTAAAGGGTGCAACAAGGCGAGCGAGATTGGGAGCAGAGCAATTTCGCGAGTGGAAAATCTAAAGGGTGCAACAAGGCGAGCGAGATTGGGAGTTAAAGAAACAGCGTAAAAAAAGAAACTTGGGATGGAGCCAACTACACCAAAACACTTAAATATCTTAATACTTATAAAAAGATAAATTATCCCATAAAAAAGGTAAATTAAGCATAATTAATAAAAATTGTTCCAAAATATTGATATTAATAAAATGAAAAAAATAGATTATTTGTTTAAATCAGGGAAAATAAGTAAGATGGTGAAACAGAAAGAGAAAAATATTTGAATTTTTTTCAAATTCATATAAAGAAAATTTGAGCCATTCAAAAAGTGTTATTGACGACTTTTCCAGGTGGAGTATGATATCAGGATATTGTGCCATGCATGATTTGGCAAAATTATTTTTAGCAGATAAATTTAACTTGAAAATTGATTTTAATGTTCATGAAACAACAATAATTGTTTTGAAAGAGTTAGCAAGGCAAGAAGAGGTAGCTGAAATGTTAGACCTAGGCTACAAAGAATTTACTGAATTGCTTGATGATTTATCAGTTGCAAGAAAATAAAGGACAAAGGCGCAATACTATACAGGTTCAGAATTTATGAAAGAGAAATATAGAAAAGAAGCAAGAAATTTTTTAAGTGAGATAGTTATCCCATTTGTAAATAAAATTAAGGAGCTGGATAAATGATTATTAATTATTTTGATAAAAATTCTACAAAAATAATCCTTTTCTTAGTATTGAGTCCTGGGAACAATTATCGAAGAAACGAAATAAAAAATAAAATTAAAATGAATAATGTTCTTCTTGATAATTCATTAAACAAACTTTTAAATTTAAAACTCATAGTGAGAAAAGGGCAGCTTTATTCTTTAAATATTGGTAATGGGGTTGTGAAAGATATTATCTCTGAAATAAAGGAGAAAATTTCAAATCTTCCTTTAGATGTTCAATTTATTTTACAAGATTTTCTTAAAGAGGCTATTTTATTAAGATATTTTAAGAATCTAATTCTTTTCGGAAGTTATTCAAAATTAATATTTTCTGAAAAATCAGATGTTGATTTGGCGGTTGTTTTTCCAGATAATTTACAGAAAAAAAAGAAATTTGAAAAAAAGTTATTTTTTATTGGCAGGAAATTATCTAAAAAATATAAAAGAGAAATTCAAATTCATTTTTTTAGTGAGTCTGATTTAAGACATAAAGATGATTTGATGATTAAGGATATTTTAAGAAATGGAATTAATTTATTGGAATGAATAGAGAAATTGGATAACAATTTTGAAAATTTGAAATAAAATCCATAATTTCCTCAGCATAATATTTATATATCTACTTTGTGATTAAAACTTATAAAAAAGAGAATAAAATGAGAACCATAGATAGGAATTTCGTAATTTTAATAATTATATTTGTGATGATTGTCCAACTTGGTTTTTTTGTCTCTGCAGTTGATGATTTGATGGCATTGCAGGGAAATGTGTTAGAAGGTGGAGTAAATCTACAAAACGGGAATTTGACAGTTCATATTTTTGATGCACCTTCTGGAGGAAACTTAATTTATAATTCCACAGATGATTTTCAGGATGCAATTTCAAATGGAGAATATGATGTGATGCTGGGAAATGTAACACAAAATCTTACACTTAATTACGGGGAATTTTATTATTTGGAGATGTATGTTAATGGTGAACCATTTACTTTTAATGGAGCGACAAGACAAATTTTTCAAAGTAGCGTCGGAAACATTACTTCTCTTCATATAAATTGGACAGACTCAATTAACCTTCCGACAGGGAAAAATTTTACAACAAGTTCAGGCGGGTGGTTTAAGGGATTGTTTAATTGGGTTGTCGATAGCGTTTCAACAAATTATTTTTCTTTTAATGGAAGTACTTTAACTTTTAATGAGACGCATTTAAATTCTACGATTAGTGGTTTTGGGAATTTATCTTATTTAAAATTAACAGGAGGAATTGTAACAGGGCAATTAAATGTTTCATCAGGTGGGATGGCAATTACTGGGGATGTGGATTTTAATGGGGGGTGGACAAGTAATGGAGTGACTATATCTAATGATGATGTTTTTTTAGGAACCTTGTATGCATATAACATAACTTCGCTTGGGATAAATAATTTAGATATAAATGGAAGTTTGCTTCCTATTGCTTTTAATAATACATTTGATGTTGGGAATTTGACTTGGCAATGGAGGAATGGGTATTTTGGAACAGATGTCTTCATAAGTGGAGATAGTGTGAAGCAGTGGATGTATAATCAATCACTTGCAACTTCAACAATGTGGAATGATACCTGGAGCTCAACATTCAACGCAACATACGATGTGAATGAAACTTTAGCAACCTTCACTTTATACAACGCAACCTGGGATAATAGAAATTTAGTTGGATTAAATCACACATCAGTTACTTTTGGTCTTTAATCAGTTACTTTTGGTCTTTATAATTCAACATGGGACAACAAACCAATTATTGCATTAGTAAATACAACTCAAAATTTACAAACAATATTAAACGGAACTAATATGAATTTTGGGAATGTAGGAATCGGGACAGCGAGTCCAACATACGAATTAGATGTTGCAGGAAATGCAAGCATTTCAGGCTCTTTAGGTATTGGAGGAATGAACCCCACTAGTAGTTATGGAATTAATGCTACAAGTTTAGATGATGGAAATAAAGACCATCCAGTAGGAGGTGTAAAAGGCAGTGTTAATTCAGAATATAGTGTTTTTGGTGTTTTAGGATATGATGGTCCTGGTGCAGGAAAGCAATATGGGGTTTATGGAGTTCAGGGAGGTGGAAGTTATGCAGGTTACTTTGAGGGGGATGTTGAAATTACAGGAGATCTTTATCAGAGTGATAATGACAAACACTATTTTGGAACTGGTGATGATGCATCAATTTATTGGGACGGCACAAATAATCGCCTTGTGATTGAGGTGACATAATAGATGGAAACTAAGTATTTTAACTGGAGAGATTGGATAATTTGAGTATTGCTTAGTCTGGGGTTTGTTTTGCTGATAGTTTCATTTTTTAAAGGAGGATAAATGGAAATAAAAGATATTATAATTTGGATTTTATTTATAGCGACGCTGATATTTATTTTCTGGTGGATTTTTGGAAATAGTCCAACATTTGAACAGACAGTTTTAATTTTAATTCTCACATTACTATTTACTATCGGAGCAAATGTAAGCAAGAATGGAATTAAAATGAATTTTATCGAAAAAAGATTTAATAAATTAGAAAATAGTTTTATTAAATTAAGTGAAGATTTTGAGGAGCATGTAAAATGAAAAAGTTTATAAATATCAAAAACTATATAAAAAGTATCAATTGATATAAAATGGCAAATTCAGAAATTGTTTTTAGAAAAAATAGTAAAATTTTGAGATATCCTAATTTGAATACTGTTTTGATGGTTGAGGATATTTTGAAGAAA
Source organism: Candidatus Pacearchaeota archaeon (assembly GCA_017609885.1). Classification (GTDB taxonomy): domain Archaea; phylum Nanobdellota; class Nanobdellia; order Pacearchaeales; family GW2011-AR1; genus JACPLR01. The sequence goes on along the minus strand of JAFCDB010000033.1, from coordinate 1,365 downwards.
CATAAAGATGTTCCTATGAAAATTTCTCGTTTGAAGAAACTTCTTCCAAAACAAATCATGCATCAAACATTAAAAATCATTCTTGAATATTTATGGCAGAGTGGGAAAATTATTTATGGGCCTAGAGGGGTTCAATGGATTTATTCTGGACCTGAACATTTAAATAAAATGATTGAAGGAGGATTAGAGATTTGATGTTTGGAAAAAATGTAAGAGTGATATTGAAAGGACAAGCAAGAGAGAGTTATCTTGAATTAAAGAAGAGAGAAGATAAAGAAGCAAAGACTTTGTTGAACTCTATTGAGAGAGCTATTTCACTTCTTAAAGAAAATCCTCAATTTGGAAATCCTATAAAGAAAGAACTTATTCCTGAAGAATTTAAAAAATTGGGAATTATGAATTTGTATAGGATGGAACTTTCGTTTTTTTGGAGAATGCTTTATTCGTTAGAAGGAAATAAAATAGATATATTTGTTTTTATTTTGAGTATTGAAGATCATAAAAAATACAATAAGAGGTTTGGATATAAATGAAAAAGAGGATTATTTTAATTAGTTTAGTATTAATTTTTTTAGTCACCTTTGTTTTTCTAATATCTAACATTTCTTTAACCTCTAAAATAATTGAAGTAGACAAAATTTCAAAGGAACTTGTAGAAAAAAGAACTTATAATTCAAGGACTTTTGATAATGGGGATGGGAGTTTTACTGCGCAAATTTCAGGAGGAAATATGTTTTTCTTTGACGGTGAGCAATATGTTGAATTGTCAAATGTTAGTGAACCTGTGATTGAGAAAAAGAATGTTGTTTTAGAAAAAATCCCAGAAAGCAATTTGATTGATTTTGGAAGTTATGAGTTGCATAAGGGAATTGATGTTTTTGTTGATGAAGAGGGGAATTTGGTTTTAGTTGATGCAAATGGGCGTGGGGTTGGAGGGATGGCGAGGCCGTTTTCAACTGATGCTGAGGGGGTGAGAGTTGATAATGATTATTCTATTAGATTAAATGATGGTGTTTTAAATGAGGGTTCTTTTGGTTGGGAGGAAATTGGGGGTTCTGCGAGTTCTGTGGGTAGAGAAGATTTGAGTAAGAGTTCTTTTGGTGGTGATGTGAGTGGTCGGCGGTTGGATGTTTTTGTTGAGGTGGATTGGGGGTGGCTAAGAGAAGCGAGTTATCCGGTGGTGGTGGATCCTAAGGTGGTTTTGACAAATGATACTGGGATTTATGATGGGCATATTACATCTACTGTTGTAAGAGATAGTGATATGGATCGTATAATTATCGGAGGAGTAGGATCAAAGAATCGTATTCGGGGTTTTGTTGAATTTGATACTTCATCAATCCCAGATGGTTCTATAATCAGTGA
>JAFCDB010000032.1 GCA_017609885.1 Candidatus Pacearchaeota archaeon | reverse complement strand
CTAACAACCAGCGCAGTCACCAACGCAACCGCAAAAACAGCTATCAACAATTTTTTATCCATTTCATCACCTCCTTTCAATCAATTTAAATTATTAAAGAAAAGATATATATATGTTTTGGATTTTTGAGGAAGGGAAAATAAGGGAAGAGATGCTCTCGAATCTGCCTTCGGCGAGATTCTCCGCAAGGGAATTCTGCAAATCTTTGGAACAATCTTTTTTAAATAAACAACTTTATTCCAAATGAACGACCCAATCGCAGCAAGCTGCGGGGTATCTAATAAACGACAGAAACAAGACACGCCTTCCGCAATTTCATCTAATAAATTGTTAAGCTACTAACTTAAAGTTTTCGCAGCAAACTGCGGGGTAAGCCCCAAAGGAGAATCTAAGAAAATCAAATCCACAAATCATTATCGAATTTATCACATTAGCAAAACCTCCTTGAATTTTTTATTGAGCTCTGAAATAAAAATTCAATTTCCTTCTTCCCTTCATTCTCCTCCCAAATTCCCCTCCCAAAAATTCAATTCCCTTTCTCAGACATTTTCCCTCCCTCCGATGTGGGCGACGCCATAAAATAAGAAATCAAATTTTCTAATTTGATTTCCAAATTCGGGGTGGGTGGTCGGGGCGTCGCGGTGGGAGATTTTCCCCATCCCATTCCGAAAAAATTAAATAACTTACCACTCATTAAATTGAAATAACAGAAATCTCCCTCGCCCAGTTTCACCCTTTTGACAACCCACTCGCAAACTTCTTCTCCTCAAAATTCCCTTTTTTCACCCTCTTCACAACCCACTCACAAAATCTTCCGCCTCCTTCTCCACCCTCTTCTTCCATTCAGCAAAAACAATTTCACTCTTCGGCACCCCTTCCTCTAAAGTAACTTCATCACTAACTTTATGAAAAATCGTATTTGCCAAATTGCAAAAATCCGCCTCTAAAAATTCAGGTTTCCTAAGCCTATCAGAAATATCAACAATCTCCTGCTTTACCTTCCCCCTTAACAAAATATTATCATAAACAGCATCCCAATCTCCTGCCCATCCTTTAACCTCTGAAGCAATTGCTTTAATTATCTCTGAATTCCCATTAATCAACTCATCTGTTGGCTCTAACTCGTCATTCTCAACATTATATTTTAACAAATCAACAAAACCTTTTTCTTCCAGTGGGTCTTTTGTCCAGTGTTTCCTAACTTCACTTACCTGCACAACGCGCCTCATTGAATGCAGTCCATCAGGAGTTTTCACAGGATTTGTAACAACAATTAAATCAGTTGCTTTAAAACTTGTAATCGGAACATTTAAATCATTCACAATTCTGTCAAAAACACTATAAGGCGAACTTCCATGAACAGTCCCTGCAACAACATTCGCCAACGCTCCAACACGCATAGCCTCATAAAGTGCCTTCGCCTCTGTGCTTCTAATCTCTCCAACAATCAACGAACTATCTCCCAACCTCAAACTTGTCCTAATTCCATCCTCTGCAGAAATTTCATTTGAACTTTCTGATAAAGCACTACGCACTTTCATACTTAAAATATCATACTCTAATTTCCCAAAATAATCTGCAGGCAATTCCAAAGTATCCTCAATTAAAATAATCCGATACTTTGGTTTAATTTCGAGCATCAAACTCCCTAAAAGCGACGTCTTTCCACTTGAACGAGTCCCTGCAACAAGCATTGTCCTCGAACCATCAATCATAAAACTAAGCAAACCAGCAGCAAAAGAATTCAACATTTTATTTTTAATAAACAATGGCAGGGTCCAAGGAAAATCTCTATGACGCCTAATTGCATAAGACAAACCTTTTGGAGATAGAGGCCTTTGAACAGCAGAAACCCTTGCTCTCGTCCCCTCCAAAACCAAATCAGCATCAAGAATCGGATTCGCCTCATCTAAAGGTCTTCCAGAAACCATTCTAAGTTTTGCAGCCCATGAATCAGCATCTTCCTGACTCAACAAAATATTTGTAAAACACTCGTCAAATTCAGAATGCTTGACAAAAACAGAATTCAAACTAATCGGAGCATTCAATGTCACATCCTGCAACTTACCATCTTGCATCAAAATCTCCAACAATCCAAACCCAATAGTATGTCGAACAAGTATCCGGGCAAGTTTATTCAACTCATCATAAGAAACCTTAAAATTCTTGCTCTCTGCCAACTCTCTAACTAAATCCCGCGCAACATTAAGAAAAGTCTGCCGCGTTCTCTCAGGATCAATAAACTCTTCTGCCTTAGGCTGATGCTCAATCAAAACATTCCGCGCAAGATTCAACAGCATTTGAAAATCCTCTTTCAAAAAATACTCTGGAGGCATCAAATGATAAAAAAACTTCAGCTCCTTTTCTTCTTTCAAAATCGTTACAACACTCTCATCTCCTTTCTCCCCAATTTTATACTGAGAAACAATCTTAGAATTCTTTGGCAAAGAAGAAACCAATCGCGCAAAAGCAAAATTAGGAATTATGTCAGCAGCAAAAATATCAGAATAAACATTCCTCCCCTCGCCAGCAATAGAATCAAAACTCTCATTAATTTTCCTAATCAACATTGTCTTTTCCAAAAGCTCAACAATATTATTCAACAGCGAAACATAAAGCTCGTTACCAGAAACATTTCTCTCATCAATCAAAGCACTTTTAATTTTAACATACGCAGCAGCAGGGTCCTGCTTCAGCAAACTAAGAAAAAAACTCAAAAAATCATACTGCTGAGAGTCACCTGAAATCCGCGAACTTGAAAGAATTTTTTTCTCTCTTATCAAAGAAGTATGAAGTTGCGCAATCTCCGAAAGCAGCTGCACTTTTTCAAAACTATAATTATAATTTCTCTGCTGCACCAAAACAACCCGCGAAATATTCACATTACTCTCCAGCAAATCAATTGTCCGCGCCATAATCTCAGCAGAATTCGCAATCGACGGAATATACGGCGCCCCAAGATAATTCACATACGCAACACTTTCCCCACTCTCCTTCCTAACTTCATACGAATAAATCTTCGCCCCTTTTCTAAATATCATTTCAATAAATAGCGAAAGATTGTTAAATAGTTTTCTATACTTTCAGTATCTCCGATAGTTATAAATGATTTTGAAATTCCTAAATTTTTGGGGAATGAAACAAGGAGGGGGCGAGTGATTTCGCAAGGGAGAATTTTGAAAAGACATTTTTCGA
>JAFCDB010000017.1 GCA_017609885.1 Candidatus Pacearchaeota archaeon | reverse complement strand
CTTTTCATATATTTTTTTAGGTTAGACATAACTCTCCGAGCAATCGGGGAGTTTAATATTTTTCTCGAAATTTTAAAGTGATAAATTAATTAGAATTCCTGTGCGGAGATACTGGCATGAATTTTTAATCACCACCAAATTTAAAAACATCTTTTTAATTTAATTTCCATGTCATTTGAAAAAGGAGAGTCTCAATTAAAGTTCAATTCTGACGGGACAATTAATCTTCCCGGAAGTATAGAAGAAGATTTGAATAAACAAAAAGAAAAAATGCATGAGTTGGATATTTGGGACGAGCCAAACTTTTCCGAGAACAAATTTAATTTAGGTGATGATGTTTTAGGATTTAATTTATATAAAGAGAGAGAGAAACTTTTGCCTTTAAAATTTTCAAATAACAAAACCCAGGAAAGTGTTGTAAATGAAATTTTAGATTTGATAAAACAAGGAAGCAGGACAATTTTTGTCAAAGGAGTTTGCGGAACCGGTAAGTCAGCAATTGCATTGAATCTTGCGAAAGAACTTGGAAAAGCGAGTATTGTTGTTCCAGGAAAAGCTCTGCAAAGGCAATACCACAACGACTACACAAAAAATTCTTATGTTTTAAAGGAAAATCACAAAAAGTTAAAAATTTGCGTAATTACTGGAAGACAAAATCACAAATGTGTTTACTATTCTGGAAAAAATGCTGATGACCCTCTGCTTCCCTGCAAAATTGAAATCAAAGAATCAAATATAGAAAAATTAAGAGAGTACTTGAAAAAAAATCCGCGAGTAAATAATAATCTTGAATTTAAAAACATTCGTCGTCTTTCAATAGCGCCAATTTGTCCTTACTGGAGTCCGATAATTTCCTCAGAATATGACCTTCCTCTAAAATCAGAAAAAAAGAAATATCTTGGATTAAAATTAAGAAACTTTACAATTCATAACAGAAAAAAAGGATGCAGATATTACAATCAATTTAACTCTTATCTCGATGGAGAAGCAATTGTTTTTAATGCAGCAAAATATAAAATTGAAACATTGATGAATCGAAAGCCAAAAACTAAAGTGGAAATTATTGACGAGTGCGACGAATTTTTAGACAGTTTTTCAAATATTAAAAAAATAAATTTAAGCCGTTTACTTGGCTCTTTAACAAATTTATTTATCGAAGATGAAAAAGGAGATTTTATTTTGCAAAAAGTTCAAGATCTTGTTTCTGAAATTTTGAAATCAGAGGAAATCAAAGACTTTGCACTGAGCAGCGAAATTTTCCAGGTTAAAGATACAAAAATCTATGAATTGTTAAGATATTTTTTAGATAACCGGGAATTTTCTGACTGGCTCGATGAAGATAGTTATGCACAAAATGTATATGAAACTGCCAGAGACTTTGAAGATTTTTTTAATGACAGTTTTGTCTGTTTTTCTGTCGAAGAACGGGGGTTGATAGCAAGCATTGTTACAACAAACTTGGCAAAAAGATTTGCAGAGCTATTAGATAAAAATGAAATTATTGTAATGATGTCAGGAACAATTCACGAAGAAAGTGTTTTAAGGTCTGTTTTTGGATTAGGGGATTTCAAAATTATCGACGCAGAAATAATAAATCAGGGAAAAATTGAGAAACTAAAAACAAACTTAGAAATTGATTGTAGATATGCTAATTTTTCAAGTGGAAGATTCACAAGAAAGGATTACCTTCTTGCTTTGGACAAAGCAGTTGAAAAATCTATTAAACCTACTTTAATACATGTAAATGCATTTGATGATCTTCCTTCAGAAAATGAGAAAGTTGAATTTAATTTAAATAATTTGATGACCAAGGATAAATTCATTTCTTTGCGTTACAAAAGCGAGAAAATGGTTGAGCAATTTAAGAAAGGGCAGATTGATATTTTGTTTACAACGAAATGCAATCGGGGGGTTGATTTTCCCGGGAATCAATGCAATAGCATTGTTTTTACAAAATATCCTAATCCAAATGTTCAAAATGTTTTTTGGAAAATTTTGAAAAAAACCCATCCCCAATATTACTGGATGTTTTACAAAGACAAAGCCAGGAGGGAATTTTTGCAAAAACTTTACCGTGGAGTTCGCTCAAAAGATGATAAAGTTTTTGTTTTGTCTCCTGATAGCAGAATTTTTGAGGCGTTGAAGTTGATTGAGCTACACCATTAATTACTGTCCTTACGAGAGAAGAGTTATTCTTGAATTAGTGTTGAGTTCAAATAATAAATGGTTAGAATTGATTGAATTATCAAGTAATTATTCTTGAACAAAAAATCCAGATAATAGAGATACTAGTCCTTCAGCAACTTTATTTCTTTCAGCTTTTCTTTTTTTACCATACTCACCAAAGTTATTTACATCTCTTATTTCAAAAGCTACGTTCTTGTAATCACTCTTTGTTGCTTTAGCTGTCCATTTATCAATCCTATCTGAAACATCTGCAGATACAGTAACATATTACCCATAAAGTTCCCCTTCAGAACCTTTATGAGATTTATTTGGCATAGAATCAAGAAATTCTCTAACTTGTTGTATTTGCTCTTCACTTAACTTATCAATTGTTACAGTTTTTGATTTCATTGTAGAATATGATGAAAATTGATATTTATAAATCTCGGTTTGTCTTAATTTTAGAATGGTTACTTGTTATTTATTTTTTATTTTAAGACTAACCAAGTCCCGAAGAGTTAACAATGTAACTACACCAACTCCATCCCAAATTAAAATTAGCTGTTTTTTTATTAAAATCAGTCGGACAAAATCCGACATGAGTGGGCGAGCAATTTCGCGAAGTGGAAAATCTAAAGGGTGCAACAAGGCGAGCGAGATTGGGAGCAGAGCAATTTCGCGAGTGGAAAATCTAAAGGGTGCAACAAGGCGAGCGAGATTGGGAGCAGAGCAATTTTCCCCTTCCCCTCCTTCCCTATCTCCAAAAAATTTATCCTCCAAAATACTGCAATTTAATAAAATAGATAATCAGAAGAACTATTAAAATAAAAATAACAACATTCAGTCAGTTAATCTCTTTTTTCATACTCTATTTAATTCAAACAATTATATAAATTTTTTCATACCAACATTTTAAAAACTAATTTTTCCTTAAATTAAAATAAAGGAGGCGAGATGAAAAAACAAACAAAAAAAGTCCTTGATACAATTCTATTGATATTGGGATTAATTGCAATGGCATTATTAATTTATGGAATAATTCAAGGCTTTATCTAAATAAAATGAAACACACAATAAAAATTACAGTTATTTTGCTTGCGATGTTTTTTGTAACGCAGTTGATTGGGTTGTTAGTTATTCATGCTTACACTCCGATTATTCAAGAAGTTGAAATCAACGGAACACTTCAAAACATAACAGAAAATCCGCTGCCTTATGGAATGGAGACTCCTGAAGAAACAAACCCTGCAAGTGTTCTTTCCTCGCTTCTCATTGCTTTTGCCCTCGCTATTTTACTAATATTTTTACTAATGAAATTTGGATTTAAAACAATTCTGCGGTTGTGGTTCTTTTTTGTTGTGGCATTTGTTTTAGCAATTACATTTTTTGCATTTGAAATTCTCATGCCGTTTGAAATTGATTATATTGCTGCTTTAATTGTTCCGCTGGTGATTTCAATTCCCCTTGCATATTACAAAATTTTCAAAAGAAATTTAATTGTTCACAATTCCACAGAGCTACTAATCTATCCTGGAATTGCTGCGGTTTTTGTTTCATTATTAGCGGGCCTTAGTGGGTTATGGGGATTATGGATTATTATAATTTTACTTATTTTAATTTCGCTTTATGATATGTGGGCTGTTTGGCATACAGGTTTTATGCAAAAAATGGCAAAGTTCCAAATGAATGAACTAAAATTATTCTCAGGATTTTTTGTTCCATATTTGACTAAAAAACAAAGACAAAAATTAAAAAAACTTAGAAAAGAAAAAACAGATACAAAAACAGCAAAAACAAAATCAATGAAAGTTAGCTTGGCGATTTTAGGCGGAGGAGATGTTGTCTTTCCAATTATCACCGCAGGAATTATTTTGAGATTATGGGGACTTGCTCCTGCTTTAAGTGTTTCTATTTTTTCCACACTTGCACTTTTAGGGCTTTTTTCAATTTCTAAGAAGGGGAAGTTTTATCCTGCAATGCCTTTTATTTCTGGAGGATTATTTCTTGGGATTTTTATTGGGTGGTTAATGTATTTGGTTTTGTGATATTTTATTGAATAATTTTAAAACTGTCCCCACTCTTAAAAAGTAACACACCACAAACTTTATAAAGTCGTTTTTGCCTTTAAAGTGATGACAAATAAAGCAGACTTAACATACCAAGTGAAGAATTATTTTAATCTTAATATTTATGAAACTAAAGTTTGGCTTGCGCTTTTGCAAAAAGGAATGGCGTCTGCAGGGGAGATTGCAGAAATTTCAGGCGTTCCAAGAAGTAGAACATATGATGTTTTAGAGTCACTTGAAAAACGGGGATTTGCACTTCAGAAAATCGGAAAGCCGGTTAAGTATCTTGCTGTAAAACCAGTTCAGGTAATTGAGAAGCTTAAGAAAAATGCAATGGAGCAAATGGATGAAAAAATTAAAACTCTTTCAAACATAAAAGATACTCAGGAGTACAAAGAGCTTGAGATTTTACACAATTCAAACACAGATTTAATAAAAAAACAGGACATTTCAGGAACAGTAAAAGGAAGATTAAATATTAACAGCCAGATTTCAGATGTTATGAATATGGCGAAAAAAGAAGTGATTATTTGCGCACCGACCCACGAGTTAAGAAGAAGGCACAAATTATTAGAACCAATATTTAAAAATTTAAATAAAAACAGGATTAAAATAAATCTTGCGTTAAATGGGCCAGATGATGAAATCTCTGCGTTAAGTGAGAGACTGGAAACAAAAGCAAAGAAAATTGATTTAGATACTTCATTTTACATCGCAGATAAATCTGAAATTTTGTTTATGTTGAATAAATCTGAAGACAACAACGAGCAGCTTGCAGTTTGGTTTTCGTCTCCGTTTTTTGTGCAGGCATTTGCAGGACTTTTCGATATGGCTTTGAAGAGGAAATAAAATGAGATTTACATCTAAATCCTATGATGAAAGAAAAATCATTTCTATTGTTCCTGAAATGGATTTGTGGGAAGTTGCAAAACTTGGAGACATTCTCATCCCAAAAAGAGGGATATTTTCTGAGGAAGGAGAAATCGTTCCGGCAAGTCTTGATGGTAGAGAGTTAATAATAGAAACTAATAACGAAAAAATAGAAACAATCTTCAGAATACCCTTGTATGGAAAAATAAACCCTTTGCTAAAAATGAGAGGACTGCAATATCTTAGAGAACATTACAATGATTCAGGAATTTTAAGGCCGAGCGGTTCTGTTAGAGAGTTTTCTCAAGGAGATATCAAAGGCATTGAAGGAGTAGGACATCTTCAATATTTAGGAATGTGGTAGATAAAATAAAATGCAACAAAAATACGAAACCAACATTGAAGCGATTTTATCAGAGTTAGATTTTTCGTCTGAGGAAAGTTTGAATACTTTAAATGTTTATCTCAGTAATAGCGCAGAAAATCTTTCTTTAAAACAATACAGGAATCTTAGAATTCTCATAGATAGCAAATACAGAAACAAAGTTGCAAATGCAGTCAGAGCAGGAAAAATATCAAGAAAATCTGCAAACAAAGTCGGAAGAGATTTCACAGATTACATCAGAGAGCAACATGCAAATTTACTAGACAACGATTGGGAGAATACCATAATAAAACAAGAAGACTCTTCCTATTCCCCAAATATTTCAAGAGAAAAATTAAATAATAAACAATATAAAGAAAAATGGAAAGCAAAAGATAATGAACTTTACAAATTAGAAAGAGGACTCTGGGGAAAAGAAAAACTTTTAGAGGAAGAAGAAAGAAATTTAATTGATGAAATGCCCACTGAAGGATACAGCATATTCAAATTAAAGACTATTTCAAGAATGATTCCAAGAACAGCGTATAAATCAAAACTTAAGAATATTTTAAGAAAATTTAGGGCAGCTGCTTAAACAATTCTCACCTTCTTAATCGCCATCTGCTTCATTGTTCTTTTATGAGATTTTTTGAAAAATTTTAGAAATTTTCTTATTGGCGTATCTGTAGCTCTATTACTTTTTACCCTGCCTTCTTCAACATACCAAATCGGATGTTTTTTCTTAAAATTTGCAACTGCCTTTTTCCGATGAATTTCAGGACCTAAAAGAATTATTTCTTTTTTCTTTTTCAAAACAAAATAAACCCTAGATTTTTTAAAACCAAGATAGTCAAACTGAAACTTAACAACATCATAAAATTTTTTAATTTCCTTTAATAAAAGTTTTGAAAATTTGAAGAGTTTTGTTCCTGCAATATCTCCTGGCTGTTTGTTTGTTTTAATCTCAAAAACTGCGAAAATTCCTTTTTCATCTCTTGCTTTTGTTCTGAATTCAAGGAGATTTACTTTTTTAGGTTCAAAAAATTCTTCTGAAGGATTTTTTAAGAACTTTTTTGCTGCGTTTTGAAGTTTCTTGAAAGTTTCTTTTGAAAGTGCGCGTGCAGCATTTCGCTCTTTAAATGTAGGGTCAATTAGAATAATAGGGGATTTTGTTTTTGTTGGATTTAAGTTTTTGAAAATATCGTCCCTGTTTTTGTAGTGTTTTCCTGGATCTAAAACAATTTTGCCGTCGGCTTTTGAAATTTCAGTTAGAAATTTTTTAAATGATTTGTAATGAGATACTAAAAGTTCAACTGCATATCCTGAAAGCCCTCTAATGTATGACTCTGCGCCGTAGCAATTTTGTCCATGACAAAAAGATTTTGCTAGGCGGATTTCATCACCCAGTTTCTTATTTTCCCTCATCTGTTTTTTAATATAATTAACATGAAAATAAGAAAGGTCTGTAAGATTTCTTGCTTTTTCTGGTTTTGAAACTTTGACAGAAGGAACTACTTCTACAACAACATTACTCCTCTTAAACAAAATTTTATAATAATCTCGAGAACCATGCAACCTTCTAACCTTCATCCTCTCCCCTTTAACTCTGAACCAAAAAAATAATTTCTTAAAAAGTTTCTTTATTTCTTCTTCTGAATATTTTTTATCAAATCGTAAAAACAAATCAATGTCATGTTTCTTTTTTCTTATAATAGTATTTTTTGCCAAACTCCCTCCAACAAAAATTGATGCGTTAATATTTTTCTTTTTTATTTTTTTGCCTAATTTATCTATAACCTTTTTTGCAATTGATTCTAAGTATTCCTCTCCCTGCTCAGAAATTTTTATTTTCTCAAGTTCTTGTTCAAGTATTTTTTTCATTTATTTCTCCATGCTAATTTTTAATGTTGATGCTAAATCAATAATATATTTTCCCTCTTCTAATTTATAAATTATCGGTTTGTTTTTGTTAAAAAGGTTCACAACATCAATTTCAAATTTCCCTGGCTCGAGAATTCTTATACTCTCTAAGTCAAGGATAACTGGCGCGTCCTCTCTCTCAACACCCATAATCTCTCTGACGTCTTTTTCAATCTTTTGTTTTTCTTCTTGGTTTAGCGGGATTTCAATTGGTTCTTCTTTAAGTTTTTCAACTTGTTCATTTTTGATATAAAAGAAAAAATGCGAGCCACAGCTACATCCTTCGAGCAGTTCTTTTGAAGCATCTGGATAAACTTTTGAGCAGTGGACACATTGATGGGACATTTTACTAATTCATTATCTTTTTATTTAATATATTGGATTTGTGAAATGACATTGACATATTTTAGAAATGGAAGTTGAGTTTAAATAATTTCTTGTGGTAATTAATTTTCATCTTGATTTAACAGTTTATTATAATAATTTGATAAAGGAGAATTTTCTCTATTTTCTTCAGGATATGCTTCGTATTCAAAAAGTTTAATCAAAACAATGGGATTAGTCATTCTTTATGCCAATCTATCTTCTTTAAAATTACAATTTACTTAACATCTTAATAAATTTATCAAATTCCATTATTGTAAACTTTCCTCCATCAATATTTTTCCAAGTTTCTTCAGTTCTCCTTGCAAATTCTAAATTCTCTTTGTTTTTTTTAGAAATCTTTTTCTTAACCATTCTTAAGTGTAGACACAGAGGTTTGCTCACCAAAAATGCGAATGGCTATCCAAACTTTTCCTCAATTTTGCGACCCTCCAAGCATCTTGGTTCCTGTTTAGGGCTGCTCCGATCAAGGTCTGACCCGGTTAGCAGAAGCAAGATCGAGAAGGACAAAATCTCATCGTCAAAGCAAGGACCAAACACAAACTGGTTCACTCGCCTCCTTGCAGCCTGCCTAAAGCTCACGAACAAACAGCGCAGAGCTAACGCGCTAGCCTGTCTACAAAATTATAGAGAATAAGGAGTTTTTAAGGTTTTCCTGCACCAGGCGTTGTCCGGAGTTTTGATTATTACGAAAATTGTTGGGTGGCGAGTGATTTGACAAGTGGGAATAAAAAGGGTGCAAAAAGGCGAAAATCGCGAGAAAAGGAGAGTGTCAACGATAATCGAATTAATGGGAATTTGTAAAAATCAAAAAACTTCTTATTCCAGACAACGCCCTTCACAAAGATATTCTCTTTCCTTCTCTTCAAACTCAGCACTCAATTCCTCTAATTTCCCTTGCTGTCTTTTAATTTCCTCACAAGTTCTAATACAACCAGTTGCTAAAACATACTCTCCATTACCATTTTTTAAAAAATTCAATTGGTTTCGATAAGAACTAACGCTAACTCCTTTTCTTCCATCATATTCTAAAGGTTCAACTTTCCGCTAAGACATCAACGTTGTTCCAGCAAAAAATAATGTTAATCCAATTACTACTCCAGTTACTACTCCAGTTCCCATAACATCATACACGGTATATTTATATTTATCCTTACTCATCTTCCTCCCCTCAAATACCCCACCCACACCACAATTCTCCAGAAAATTATTATAATTCCTAAAATTAAAACTGCGTTTAAAGCACAGATGCAACATGAAGTATTTTCAATAACTTGAAAAAAACTTGGTTGTTTTTTTCTGCTGAGAATTTTTGTTTCGTCAACAGGAGTTGTTGAAATTGTTTCTTGAAGCTGGATAAATTCCGCATCTGAACTCGGAGCAACACTCCCAACCCCTAAATCAATTGCCCCACCTGTAAAAACCCCTCCGCTGCTTTCCTTAACAACCAAAGTTTCGCTCTCACTCACAACTTCTCCAGAAAAATGAACTCTTGTTTGAATTTCATATTCTCCATTATCTGCGTCATCTGGAATCGTAAAAATGAATCTTCTTGTTTCACTATCGTCATTATCGTCATATTCTCCAAGTTCAAAAAATTTATCACTTTCTAAATTCAATCCCAATTCCAAGTTCACAATCTCAATCACAACATCTTGCTCTTCTTCCCCAATATTAGAAACTTTCACCTCAAATTCAACATCATTACCAGGAGAAACTTCTGAAGGAGAAATCACAAAACTATCTATCACAACTGCTTCGTCCTCTCTTTCAATCTTAATCTCAACAAAATCAGAATTGCATCTGTCTTCCTCATTTTCAACATAAACATAAATTGCAAATTTATTATCTTCATCAATATCGTGGGGAATCTCAAGCTCAAATTCAAACTCTTCCTCGTCACCGTCGTCAATTTCTGCATCTTTCTTATCATCTTCCAGTGATTCTTCTTCATATAAATCATATAAATGAACTTCAACATCAAAATCCAAGTCCTTTTCAAATTCATTTTCAACTTCTATTTCAATATTTATCAACTCCCCAATTTCAAAATCATCATTGTCATCTGGCTCTTTTATTCTGATTTTTATATTTTCGTCTTTATCAAAACACTGAGGAGCATCATCAAATTGCGACGGAAGTTGAACATTATTCACTGTTATTGTAATTGTTTCTCTGCTTTCCATTCCACCGGAATCTATTGCTATAAAAATCACATTGTAAACTCCGCTTTGGTCAAAACCAGGAGTCCAATTAAAAATTTGATTTTCGAAGGTTGCACCTGCAGGCATATTTTCAACACTAATTTCAAAATCGTCTCCTTCAGGGTCAATTGCATTTACTTCAAATTCCAATGTCTGATTTTCATAAACTTCTTTATTTCCAATTTGCTCAAAAACAGGAGCATCAGGAGCATTAATTGTAAATGTAAAATCCTCAGGAGCAAAAGCAGTATTTGTCGCATCTGAACATTCCACATTCCACTCATAAACACCATCAGCAAAATCTTCTACTAAAAATTGTCCTGTTCCAACACCTCCAACCATATCCACTAAAACAGAGTCAATTATTATATTATTAGAAAACAAAGTGCATGTCAAAACATTTGCATTATCAGATGCTTGAAAATCAAATTCAACCTCTCTTACATTAAATACACTTCCGTCAACAGGAGAAATCAACTCAACAACCGGAACAGTCTCATCCTTAACAAGAATCTCAACCACCTGACTATCTATTCCCCCATTTCCATCATCAACAACTATAGTTACATCATAAAAGCCTTCATCCCCACTTTGTGTCTGCCAATTCCCATTTTCATCTAAAGGAAAAGAAAAACTAAAGGTTAAATCATCTCCATCAACATCGCCCGCACTTGGAATAATTGAAACAATTTCTCCTACAAACACAATTATACTTTCAATAAAATCTAAAACAGGGTTGTCATTCACAGGTGCTACAGTAAGTGTCACAATGTTGCTCTCAATTATGTTTTCGCCGTCGCCGATGCTGAAGATAATCCAGTCGTCGCCACTCCAATTTCCAGAAGGAGTAAATCTCGCCACACCACCAAAAAATTCTAAAAGAATTTCTTCGCCCTCAGAAGTTTCTGAAACCCCATATTCTAAAACATCTTCTTCAGGGTCTTCAAAATAAATTGAAAGATCAATTTCAATTTCAGAATCTTCCTGCCATTCAAGTCCTGGAATTTCATAAATTTGAATTGGCAAATCATTAATACAATTCATTGTCAAATCCTCTGCACCTGGATTTACCCAAGGATTATTATCGTCGCAGTCATCCCCGCCTGCAATCTCTGCAACATACCCATCTTCATCAAGGTCGTTCCAATCTTCCCCACTACAATCTTGGTCAATTCCATCATAAGGAATTTCAGTTCCGTTTGGATTTACTGTTGGGTCGTGGTCGTCGCAGTCATCTTCATTAAAAAAACCATCACCGTCTAAATCTTCGCCAATAAGCATCCACTCAAGTGAATTCTCAAAAAGAAGTTTTATTTCATTTGTCCATAATTCGCTGTGCGGAATTCCAATAAAAGCACTTCTTCCTTCTGCAACTCTCCCGTTTAAATATTCTGTTCCAGGTTCAACATAAGCAACAACAGCGTCGGAAACTGTGCTTCCGCTTTTGTAAACAAGAATTTTTATTCCTACAGGTTTTTGTCCCTTCAATATATATGTTTTTATGTCAACATCTTCTCCAGTATAGGCTGAAAAAGTTTGTGGAATACCATTTAAAATCCAAGATTCGATTCCATTAAGTTTTAGTTGTGTCGGGCTTGTAACACTTCCAGAATCTCTGCTCCAGCCCCACTGCCAGTCTGAACCTTGCTTGTAATAATGATGTGAATTCAAAATCAACGCTTTGTTTGCAGCAAGTTTCTCACCAATAATGTCGGCGTAAAAATCAGAAAAACTATCATCACCAACCAAGATAAATGCATGATTTGAAAAATCTGTTCCTGCAACTTGCGAATCATCAATTAATTCATAAGTATAACCAAGAGAATTAATTGAATTAATAAATTGAGCATCTACATCCGAAGTATCTTCCAAAATATAAGCAACATCTGCAGCATTAACAAAAGGCAAAATCAAAATACAAAACACAGCAAAAATAATTTTTTTCATTTTTCTTCAACAACCTTTTTAATTTTCTCTGCATTCTTTTTCTTATCTTTTTCTTTTTTTGAAATATCTTTTTTTAAATAATAAAACAGGGCAATAAGGAAAACTAAAAACATTAAAGCACTTATACTCAGTAAAATTGCAGTTAATTGCGTTTTCTTGCTTGAAAACTTAAAAGAATTTTCAATATCAAATTGAGAAATTTTGTTTTTTGTTTCACCGCTGATTATTGTTGTAATTACTGAAGCCAAACCAACCCCATTTCCTCCCTGCTCTGGAGTGAACTGAACATTTACTCTGCTGAAAAAAGTTCCAGGTTCATTTGCAGTTATTGTAAATCTCGCATTTTTTTCTTCTCCTGGCTGTAAAATAAAACTTTCGTCAATAATTTCAATATCATCTTTTAAATCTCCTGACGCAGAAAGTTCTATATTAAGAGCAACATCGTTATCATTAATAACCCGAATTGCCTTATCAAGTGTCTCGCCTGTTTCTAAATTAAGTGTCAT
Organism: Candidatus Pacearchaeota archaeon; assembly: GCA_017609885.1. GTDB lineage: Archaea > Nanobdellota > Nanobdellia > Pacearchaeales > GW2011-AR1 > JACPLR01. The sequence continues at coordinate 26,171 of JAFCDB010000017.1, read as the reverse complement.
TCTCCCATTCCCAATTTTCCCAGTAATTGCAGATACTGAAATTAAACAGAAAAAAATAAAAAATAATGCAAAAACTAAAAACAGATTCTTTTTTTCCATAGGCAAAACATCACTATTCACTATTTAAACATTATTGTCGTTAAGAAAATATTTTTTTGTTGTTACTTTTTTTTAATGAAATTAATATATTTCCTAAACAAATATTTATAAAGTTTCGATTGATTTGTTTATTATGTTTATTGTGGAAAGACCTACCAGATCAAAAAGAATAATTCAAGATATCGAAAGGTATGTTTTAGGATTAGAAAGAGAAATTTCAGTTACACAAATAGCCCATAAAAAACTTAAAAGATTAATTCGAAGTCCAAGTTTCGAAGACAATTTCTATGCAAACCTTTATGGAGAAGATTGTTACGGAGTTCTTTAATTATTTCATTAAACAAATTAAACAACTTGCACAACCATCATGACTTCGTTGTTCGCAGGAAAGTCATCAACAGCAACAACTGCATCAATAGAAATTATATAATAACCTGGCTCAAAATCAAAATCAATTTTTCTCTTTTTGTCATCTCTTTCTTCACCTGGGCCTAAATCACTAACTGAAACATGGCTGAAAGTGTCGACAACCTCGTCGTTAAGTTTTATCTCGCCGTCAAAAGATACATCTTCTGTATAATTTCCAAGATTCCACACATCAATTAAAATCTTATAACTCTCATTCATAAATAATACTGGCACTTCTCCTTCAATTAAAGTTCCGTTCATATCTGTAATTTTCAAATCATCCAACATAACATCATGAACTCCTCCTTCAATCTCCTCAACTTCGCAAACTCCCTTAATGCAAATTTCTCCATCCGCACAATCAGAATCTTCTATGCATTCTGGTTCCTCAGGGATATTGCCAATTGCAAAATCAACACAATCATAAAACATCTGGCTCGCAGCAAGAGTCCAAAAATCACTTTCAACAATCCCAAAAAAACATTTATCTTCTTCAGAAGAATAAGCAATAACATCTCCCAATCGCGTGTGATAGCCGACAGAAGTTTTTGCAACATTCATCATATCTGCACTTTTGTGTCTATTTGATAAATAATAATAACTTAATCCTACACCACCCTGCTTAAAACAAGATGAAGTGTAAACATCTATTGCCCCATTATCAACTTTTAATGGTTGGTTTGCAATAAGTCGTGAAATTCTTCCGCCATCAAGAAGTCCGAATTCAACACCATGATAATGATTGATAATTACGCTCGGCACATCATCAACAGGAATCTGCATAGGGTTTGCAAAGCGCTCATCTCCAACAAAAATTAAATCATAATTTGAAAAATCAGTCCCTGTAATTTGCGAGGATTTGATTAAATCAACATTCATGCCCATTGAAATAAACTCCCCAAGAATATTAAAATCAATTTTAAAATCTTTTTCATAAATATAAGCTACATTTGTTGCAGTAGTGAAGTTAATTAAAAAAAGAATTCCAAACAAAAATACAATCACCTTTTTCATAAATTAGTTAATAAAACTTTCTTTTTAAAGTTTGCCGTCGGAAAGTTGCTACTTTTTTTTGATGAAAATAAAAATAAAAATAATCTTGAAACTCCATCCCAAATTAATTAATTCGCTGTTTCTTTTTTATTAAAATCAGTCGGACGAAGTTCGACTCGGGATGGTTTGCGGGCGAATGATTTGACGAGTGGTGAGAAAGATTAGAAAGGAAAGAAAAGCAAGTCAGATCGCGAGTTAAAGAAACAGCGTAAAAAAAGAAACTTTGGATGTAGCCTAATCTTAAGATAATTTTATATATCTTAAAAAATTAGTTTTACAATGAAAAAAGGACAAATTGGTGTTTCAGTAATTTTAATAATCTCAATCGTCATCATAGTTTTCATAGGAATCTGTTTAATTTTTATTTTTCTCATTAATAAACCAAATCCTGAAATAAGAAATTGTCCTGAAGGAGATGTAAATCAAAAATGCAATTGTGGGGGGAAAATTGTAAATAATGGATATTGTTGTGATGGAAATGCGCAGAAAGTTCCTTGCGAAAGCGTTTGTATTTCTAATTGGGTTTGCAGCTCATGGGGTGATTGTATTGATGATGAACAAACAAGAACTTGCATTGATTTGTGGAAATCAAAATTGCGACTCAGGAGAAACTTGTTTAAATTGTCCTGAAGATTGCGGAAGTTGTCCTACAGGTAAGCCAATATATATTCTGTGGTTAAATCATTTTAAAGAACATGTAAATGTGGAAGATGATGCAAAAATTCTTAATGACTTAATGGATTTATTTGATGAAAATGATATGCCTGTAGAATGGACTACAAATGGTGTTTTATTACAGGCATTTAAAGACGGAGTTAAATGGTCTCCTGGTCATGGACATTCAACAGACGAATGGCTTTTTAAACCAAATCCTGAGATTATTCAAAAACTTCAAAATGCAAGAAATCATGGAGATGTCTTTAGTAGTTTTAGCGATACTTTCATGCCTTACTGGGGTATAGGCAAAATCCAATCAGGAAAATTAACTTCTTTTGATGATGCACTTGCATTAGAATTAGAGAGAAATACTTATTATCATGACCCTGTTTCTGGTGAAATAGATACAAGTAGAACAGGGGGACAATTCAAGATATATGAGGAGATTTTTGGAGAGGGAAATGCATATGTTTTTCATCCATATCCAGAACCACAATATGAATATGCTAAAAGGATAATGGATGGTCAAAATTTTGGAGCTGATTATTATCTATGGTCAGAACTGTCGTCACAATATGAAGGTCCTTGGTTTTGGTATATGGGAGATATGCATTATTCTTTCTATGCACCTAATTTACTTGATGGAGTTACACACTGGCAACCAACATCTGGAACAAAGCATATAGATGAAGATATAAATGCTATGAAAAATTATGTTGGTAATAGTAATACAAAATATGGAGCGATGTATGCAGGAGTTCATACATTTGGATTGTATTCTGGGGGTTGCATGAATGCTGGGGAATATGATTATGACAATCCTCCAAGTGAAAAATGTATTGAAAGTCCATATTCTCCTAATAATTGCCATTTAGTTAGTTATAGTATTGGAAGTTTTGCAGATATAACTGACCCTCAATATGATACATCATGTTATCAATATCTAAATTCTGAAAATAGTGTGCCAACAGACTGGTATGAAATGATGCACAATCCTGATACTTATCCTTCTCCTGCAGTTGTCCAGCAAGGAAGAAAAGAAGAAATATATCAAAGAAATTTAGATTATCTTACTGGTTTTGTGGAAAAGTTAAAGCAAAGAGCAGATTCTGACTCTCAGATTGTGATAGTTACAAGAGAAACAGCTGAGGATTTAGTGCAACAAGAGGAAGGAAGGCAGATAAATAAAGATACAATCTATGATATTGCTGTTTTCTTAATTAATAATTGGAAAAATGAAAGACCTCCTGATTTTGTTTATTTTACACAATCAAGCTCTGCAGTTGATGGAGGAAGTGATTATTTTACAATAGCAGAAAGTTATAGATTATTGCATAAATCTTTGACAAGTTATCATAGTAATGGAGTCTTGTTAAGTGAAGAAAATAAATTTGTATTAGCTCCAACTGGTCTTGGTAAGGGAGACGACATAGAAACATCAACGAATAGAAAATTCAGTATTAACGATATTATGCAGACTGCAATTTCAATCAGTCCAATAAATCAATATGGAGACTATCAAATAGATGATAATGTTGTTGTTGATGGCAATGAAATAAATCCCGCTGAGTTCTTGTTATTAATGGCAAAGGTGACTTTGTTGGAAGCAAAATCATTACCCATTTTGGTAATCAGAAAGGAACTGGTTGTTATTCAAGCTGGTGTCCTTATCAAAGCTGGACATTCAAACCTGCGAAGTTTATTGGGCAGTAATATTTTACTATAAAAATCACTCAATCTCAAACAAAACATTTTTAATAACAACAGAATTTCCAGCATCATCCAAAATATTAATAGTTAAACTATGCTCTCCAACTGAAAATCTTTTTGTTTTTTCGCAAATCCCGTCTCTCAAACGCGAACATAATCTCCTCTCTCTTGGACGCCTTGCATTCCAATCAATATAATTTATTTCATCAAGATTTAGTTCAGTAATATTAAATTCAAAATTCACTTTTCTGCTGTCAATTGTATAATTGAAAAAATTAATTATTGGCGAAGTTAAATCAACATCTAAATCCCGCTTCCGCGAATCATCAAAATTCCCTGCAATGTCACTCATATTAAACCAATATTCAATTTCTTGATGGTTGTAATCAGATAGGTTAACAAAAATTTGACATTTTTTATATCTGTTGTCTTGCCAGCAATTACTTAAATTTAATTCCTGATTTCTAAATCCTATGATTTCATTTCCATAATTCAAAAATAAATTTTCTGGATTTTCTTCTTTGAATTTAACTATGAAACTTCCATTTGCAAAACCTCTCTGCGGTTCTGTTCTTGAAATTCTTGGCTTTTTAGAATCGATAAAAAAGGAGATGTTTTTTTCAACAACTTGTTCAAACTCATCACTTGCTCTGATTGTTAAGTTGTGTTGTCCATCGCTGAATGTTTTTCTCTTTTCGTAACTTCCACAATTTCTACATAATGTTCTCCATCTTAGACTTTGCCCACTCCAATCAAAATATTCCAATTTTTCTAATTCCTTGCTTGCATTTAAGTCAAACCAAATCCTTCTTTCATTATAAATTCCTTCTAACGGCAAATTAACTTGAAAACTAAAAATTGAAAAATCAGATACATTAAATTCCCAGAATTTGCTGCTGCTTCTGTTTGAATTATCTTCTACATAAATTGATATGTTATGTTTTCCTTGGCTTAGATTTGTTAAAGATATGTAATTTACAATTGCATCTAAATCCCCAGATTCATTTATTGTTGGAGAAACAACCATGCTATCAATCTGCATTATGACACTGTCTAATTTTATTCCAGAATTACTTTGATAAAGCTCATCAAGATAAGCAGAAATTTCAGGACGAGAATTATAAATAGTTTCGTTTTCTTCAGGAAATAAATCTTTAATCACAGGATTTGTAAAATCAAAATAAAAAACTTGTGTTTGCTCTGGTTCAATCCTGCATGAAAGATTGCTCCAATAAGTAAGTGCATGGATTCCTCCTGTGAAGTTTCCGTTATTCGGAGCATCTTCAAGTCCAAAACTTCCTGAAAATAAAAACGGCCCGTTGCCATTCCACCTGTAAAAAACTTCAACAGCGTCGGAATTAATTAAATTAAAAGCAGGCTGGCTAATATACCATTCATCCAATCCATCAGGAACTGCAGGAGAAACAGAAAGAGAAGTTCTTGAATTCACATAAAACGATTCTATTCCGTTTTGATTTGTATTGTTAAAACAATCACGCGCAAAAACTGTCCAGTTTATTTCTTGGCTTGCGTTTAGCAAAGAACTATCTAAAAGATACGAATAATTTCCAATTCCGTTTGAAGAAACTCCAGTATAATTTCCCCAATTTCCATTTTGATAAATACTGAAGATGATTTCGTTTATGCAAAGACCAGAAACCTGAACACTTAAACTCACATTTTCTCCAGAAAGAATACAATCAGGATAAGAAGTTTTATTTTCAATTATTGTTTCTTGGTTAACATTATTTTTTGTTTCTTGTTTAAAGATAAAATCTCCTGTGCCGTCAGGAATTCTCTGCCAGGTTCTATTGTCGTTTTCTTCATCTGTTAAAAGCAATGCTTGATTCTGCAATATACCTTCATCATTAAATAAACTTATATTCTCATTGACATTTACCAAATTATTTAAAGAATCTAAAACATAAAAATCGTGAATTATCACCGAAGGAAAAGAAAGATTATTTTTATCTCTATCCTGAATATACCATCCAGTCAAATTAACTTCGCCATTGTCATTAAAAATTTCAATCCACTCAATTCCAGAATCAGTTCCTTTAGGATTCAATTCAATTTCATTAATAAAAACACTCGCAGAAACAAAAGGCAGAAACAAAAGCACAACCAAAACCAACCATCTTTTTTCCATTTTCATATCTTCAATGAAGTTATAAAGAATTTTCTGTTTAAAAAACTGCTTTACTACTTAATTAGTCGACAATAGGAAGACAAAAAGGAAAAATTATAAAATATATATTAAATCTCATAAAAGGATTAAAGTATCGATAATTAAAAACAATAATGGAAATACTTTGGTTAAGGGTTTTAGTAAATTTACTGGGAGCTTGAATAGGTGTCAATGCAATAATCCTAATGAAAATTTTGCCTTTTTGGAAAGAAGAAATTATGGCTATAGAAATTATTGTCCTCCCAACAATTTTTATTGTTGGAAACATGATAGTAGAAGAATTAATAAAGAAAGAATACGATAATATTATAGATGAAATATCTGAAGAAGCTTACAACATAGAACAAAAATATTTCAGGGAAAAAATGAAAAATGACTGATAAGAAAAAAACAAAAAAGAAAACAAAGAAAGTTCAGACACATATTGCAGAATATAAAAAGATAAAAAATGCCTTGAAGAAACTTAGGAAGTTGAGGTAGATTACAAAGTTCATTTTTTGATCTAAACCTACCTTACTACTTTTAGTTAATCAAAACTTCAAGAATAAAATTTTATTTAGTAAAGAAGATTAGGAAATTGATAATACTCGAATGAGTTAATTGAATCTATTCCTCTCCCAATATCTCCTCTATTAAAGTTAAAAATTCCTTGGCTCTGTTTAAGGAAGTTTCAGCTTTTGAATTTTTTATGCTTTCAGTGGTTTCATATTGAAAAGTAGCTCGTTTAATTTTTTCAAATCCATAATCTCTTAAGTAATTATCACTAATTGATAAGGCCTCTTCTTTTTCAATTTCATAAGCTTTCAAAAGATAATTTTTTATTTTATGTCTGCCTTGAACAATTAAAGATTCATTTACTACTTGATGAACAATCTCATGTTTTGTTTTGTATCCCAATTTGTAAAGATACGCGCAAGCCATATAAAACATAGAATAATAACTATTTACAACAACCCACAAAGAAGAAGTTTTACTTTGAAATAATAAGTTAGCTGCATTTAAACTTTCTCTTGCATTTCTCAAATAAGTTTCATAAATTAAACTACTAAACTCCCCAACTTTCTGTATTTTCCCTTCCCTTAAATAATTTTTAAAATTATCCTCTGCCTGCTTTATTCTTTTTTCATCCATTTTGAAATTAAATTATAATAATTCTCTTTCCCATATAAAATAATATTATTTTTAACTATTTCATGCCCCAAATTATGTTGTCTTTTATCTATCATAGAAATAAATTCTTTTGATGTAAACTCCTGTATCTCTAATTTTAAAGATAATAATTTTAATTTCCCATACAATTCATTTAATTTGTATTTGTTATCTGCAATTATGCAAATATCAATATCTGAACCCTTCATATTCATCTTTTTAGAATAAGAACCAAATATCAGAGCAATCAAAAACGGATAATTTAATTCTTTAATATATTTCTTTATAACTCTTAATTTAGGATTTTTGGATAAACATTCTTCCATTCTTTTTTCTTCGACAGAAAGAGTTTCAATATTATTGCATAAATTCAATTCAATTAAATAAGCATTTCCTTGTTTCTTCTTAGAATATATTTTAGGGTTCAAATTGCTCAGCGCCTGAGAAGTATTTTTATAATCTGCATTCAGTCTCTGGGAAATTTTTCTTATAGAATGTGGAGATTCTTTATTTTCAATTAAGAACTTTAGTATTTTTTCCTTTAATGTATACTTTACCATAATATTATGGTAGATTTAGCCTTATTTAAATGTTTTGAATTTCTGATCAAAAACAACATTTACAAACCCAACTCAATCGCAATCAAATTCCCTGCCTCGTCAAGCACCTGCAAACTCTGATAATCATAATCGTCGTGGAATCGTTTTCTTTTTTCGCAAATTCCGTCATCCAACCTTGAGCACAATCGCTTTTCTTTGAATGTTCCTCTGCTGTCATAATAAGTGTAGCTAACTTCATCTAAGTTTAATTCAGTTACATCAACATTAAAATAAATATATCTATCATCTAAAATATAAAAATCCTCAGGGTTGTTTACGACTGGAAAAGTTACATCAACATCTAAATCTCGGCTCCGAGACTCGTCAATATTCCCAACAATATCCTCAATCACAAACCAATATTCAATTTCTTGATGGTTGTAATCAGATAGGTTAACTGTTGTCGAGCAGTATATATTTGAGCCGTTGGCGCATCCTGTCAATTCATGCTCGCGCATTCCTATGATTTCATTTCCATAATGCAAAACAACACTTTCTAAATTCTCCTCTGTATATTTGACTTCAAATTCGCCAGATGCAAATCCTCTTCGAGGTGTTGTGCTTCTTATCCTAGGGTCATGGGAATCTACGAAAAAACGCACATCATAAAGGACTTCATTTCCTGTCATGTCAGTTACTGAAATAGTTACCCAATTTTCTCCGTCGTCAAAGTTTTTGGTTCTTGAATAGTCGTCGCAGTCTGAGCAAAGACGCCTCCATCTTGGGTTGTTGTCCATATTATCTAAATAATAAACATCAGATTCTTCATTAACAGTAAAATTAAATAAAACCCTTCGTGAAATCCATAAGCTTCCCTGTTCAGGACTGTTTAAAGTTAAAATAGGAGGTTCTCCATCAACTTCTCCTCCGCCATCTAAAGAGCACTCCATTCCCTGCTGAATGCATTGTCCCCATGAACCTTGAACATAACAGGTTTCAGCTTCATTAAAACTATCTATACAATACATGCAGGTTGTTGAATCACAAGTCCTATCATCAACTAAAGGATTGCAAAAATCAATAAAATCTCCATCAGAAAAACACGCCCAAAAATCTGCACTTATTGTCCCTGCTAATAAAATTAAAAAAATTCCTGCAATTATCGTGGTTATTTTTGTTTTCATTTTCTTTTTCCCTTGCGGTTTTTTCCTTTGCGGTTTTTTTCCTCGCGGTTTTTTTATTTTCTTTTTTCCCTCGCGGTTTTTTCCCTTGCGATTTTTTTATTTCAAATTTGACATTGCGAGACAACTCAAGCAAAATCGCGAGTAAACCGGGGCAGCGAGTCGGGGCTTGCAGATGGCAAGCTCAAAATTCCGAGCGATTTTGCTGTCAAGCAATGTCAGGTAGGAGGGCGGGACAAAAAACCGCACGATTTTTCCTCGCGCCAGGGTGGGCGGCGGTTTATTTTCATGAATATAAAAAAGAAGGAAATTATAAATAAAAAATAAAAAATAATAATTCCTTCTTAAATTGCTTCTCCCCAAAAGTATAAACTTCCAGTATCAAAGTCACCGTTGCATGGTTCTGGCAGATCCAACCTAAATGTCAATGCAAATTCAGCACCTGGTGCTAAGATGTTTGCCATATAGTATGATCCTACCTGCACTTCTTGCAAGATTTCTGCATTATCGTAGAATGGGTCAGGATCATTAAATCCAATACCATATTCTATACCTACATAACCTTCAGAATCACTACCTCTAAGATCATTTCTCGTGTTGTAAGCGCCGTTTACAGCATAATATTTGAAATTTTCCAATTCCAAAACATTACTATCAGGACACATAGCTCCTGAACTTGACGAATCATAAAAGTCAGTGCCTGATATAAACATATCAAGCATAACTCCAGAACTTTCATCAGCATCGTTTCCTACAAGTAGAGTTTCTGAATAAGAACTTGTTCCTGGGCGAACTTCTTCAAAGACAAGCTCTCCGTCAATGTTCAATGCAATAACAGGGTTCAAAAACCAGTATTCATTTTCATCCATTATTCCAGACTCCTCATCATAGTCAACTGCTTCAATAGTTATCCAGTATTCTCCATACATAGAGTCTGCTGTTTCAACTGTTAGAGTACATTCATAATACTGCATCATATCAGAATCAAAACATTCCAATACTTCTTCATCAAGTCTTGCATTGCATGAATCTGGAATTACAGGGTCGCCTTCACACGGATCTATTACAATATCTGGTTTTTCTTCCTCGTAAGGAAGTATTTCCTGGCAATTAACTTCAATATCATTGCCTTCTCCTTGAGTATCTCCGATTGTAGCAAAAACATCTTGAACTTTTTCAATTCCGTTTTTATCCATTACAAGAACAATCCATTGGATTTGCTCTCCTTCAAAAGCGTAGTTGTTTAATCTTTCTATGAGTTCACTATCATCAACCCTTCCAGGTTCAGTGTTATCATCATAAACAACTCTTTGATCGCAACCCCAAACCTCTGGAGCAAAATCTTCAGTTTCGATTTCAATGTCGATTCCTCCTCCTACGCTCACAGCAAAAACACCTGGAGCAAGAGAAAGCACTAAAGATGCAATCAATGCTAAACAAAATAATTTTTTCACTTTATATTAACCTCCTTTCACTCAATGTTGTGTCATACAATAATCGTGCATAACTATAAAATAAACAAGCAAATTTCCCATCCCTTTTTTCAACAACTCTTTCCATTTATACCTCACAGAAAAGTTAAAACATTTTTCTTTAAAAGTATTGTTGTCGTCGACAAAATAGGTTTTTGTAATCACTGCGAGCAGATGACTTTGTTTTTAGAGAAAATTATTCAATCATCTCCTCCAAAATTTTTCTCGCTACTTTAAAATCTGCTCTTCTTTTGCTCAACTGCATAACCTGCCCAACAAGAAAATTAATTGATTCTTTTTTTCCTTTTTTGTAATCTGCAACTGCTTTTAAATTTTTTTCAATAACCTTTTTACAAATTTCCTTAATTTCTTTTTCAGAAATCTTTCCTAAATTCTTCCTTGATTTTATTGAAAATGATTTTGGAATAAATTGATTCATAATTTGTTTTGCCTTAAGTTCAGTGATTGTTTTTTTGGCAACTTCTTTGAGAAGTTCTGCAAAATGCTCTACTTTTATTTCAACCTCGTCGAGGGTTTTTTTGTTGTAGTTTAAAATTCTTAGAAGTTCTCCTGTAAGCCAGTGAATATTTTTTCTTATATCAAGTTCTTTTGCAATTTCTTCGACAAAATCCACAAGTTCTAAATTTTTTGTTAGAATTTCTGCATGTTTTTTTTCAATTCTATGTTTTGATGTCAGTTTTTTCATTTTTTGCTCAGGAGATTCTGGAAGGTTTTTTTTGATTTCTTTAACTTCCTTATTTGTTAATTTTATTACAGGCAAATCAGGCTCTGAAATAAATCTGTAATCTGCTGCAATTTCTTTTTCTCTCATTAGCTCTGTTTTTCCTTTTTCAGCATTCCAACGCAAAGTTTCCATTTTTTGAGGTTTTTCTTTTTTATGGCGTTTTAATTCATATTCAATTGCCCGGACTATTTCTGAAATTGAATTTACATTTTTTATTTCAGCTCTAACACTTTTTCCTTCGATGTTTACATTAACATCTGCTTTTATTCCTGAAGATTTATCGAGGGATTTTATGTAGGAAAGTGTTAAAATTAATTTTTTTAGCCAGTCTTTAACTTGTTCGCTTGATGTGAAATCTGGTTCTGTAACGATTTCTATTAAAGGTGTGCCTGAACGATTATAATCTATCTGGCCTGTTTTTGGATCCCAAGATGCTGGATCTTCTTCTAAATGAAGCTCGCGAATTTTTATTCCCTGAAATTTCCCATTTTCCCCAACTGGAACTGCATATGTACCTGATAAAGTATTTTGATAACCTTTTGGAAGGTCAGGCCAATTATAGTGTTTTCTTTGCCAAACTAATTTCTTTTTATTTTCAATTAAATTAACTTTTGCATTTAACATTAGGGCAATCTGAATTGATTTTTTTATTGCTTCTGCATTTGGTAGAAGAGGTTTACTTCCTGGTTGCCCTGTGCAAATTGGGCAGATATTGGTGTTTGGTTTTTTGCCAATGCAACTGCAATTACAAAAAAGTTTTTCTTTTGTATCTAAGTATCCATGAATCTCAAGTCCTATTTTATCCATTAAATTTTATAACAAAGCAAGGTTTTAATATTTTGGGTTTTTGAAATTTTTAATCCATCAAAAAATCCATCAAAAACTATATATACTATCTATACTTTATAATTCAACACAAAATTAGAACTTGAATGGAAAAAATTATAAAAGAAAAGATAAGTGCTGATCATCTACTTTATGTCAGTTTGAAATACACTAAAACATCAGAGGTGATTGTAAATCTTCTTATTCGATGGGGAGTAATGATTGAGCATGCACTGAATAGTATGCTAGTTCACGCTCGGAAGAAAAAAATGATTAAGTCAATTCCCACAAGTCCAAAACCCCGGATTGATTTGATAAAAGAGACATTTAAAAAAGACAAGATTGTTTTGGAAACTATTGCACTATATGAAATGTTTCGGAGAATTGATGAGTTAGATACAGAATCTGAAGGAGAATTTCGGAAAAATGTTGCGCTTAAAACAAATTATCGGGGAGAGATAATTAAAATTAATCTTGACAAGTTAAAAGAATACTCTGAAACTTTGGAAAAGTTTATAAATTATCTTAAACAATTTCTTTCATCTTAAATCTCAATTGACGAGATAGCATTGGAGAAAACATGTCAAGATTCATTGTCATTACGTCTGGTAAAGGAGGTGTTGGAAAAACAACCTCGGCAGTTAACTTAGCTACTGCGATAAATTCTTTTGATGAAGATGTTACACTTGTTGATGTTAATTTGACAACTCCGAATGTTGGTTTGCATTTAGGAGCGCCAGTTGTGCCTATAACTTTAAACCACGTTTTATCAAGCAAGGCAGAACTTGTTGATTCAATTTACGAACATTCATCTGGGACAAAAATTATTCCTGCCTCTCTTTCAATTAAAGAGCTTAAAATCCTGAATGAAAGAGATTTAATTACTATTGCAAAAGATTTAAAAAAAATTTCAGAAATTGTGATTTTTGATTCTGCTGCCGGGCTTGGTGCAGAAGCGAAAGTTGCGTTGCAGATCGCAGATGAAATAATTTTGGTTACAAATCCTGAAATGCCTGCTGTAACTGATGCACTAAAAACTGCAAAACTTGCTGAGGATATGGGAAAACAAGTTAGAGGAGTCATTGTTAATCGTGTTAGAAATACAAAAAGCGAAATGTCTTTGAAAAGCATCAAAGAAATGTTAGAACTGCCAATTTTAGGAATTGTTCCTGAAGATAACAAAATACAAGAAGCCCTATCAATGAGAAATGCTGTTTTTTTTACGCATCCAAAAAGTAAGGCAGCAAAAGCATTTAGGAAAATTGCTGCGAATCTTTTAGGAAAAGATATGGAAGAGTTTAACGAGGGGATTTGGAAGAGGTTAATGGGGCGGTTGAGGTTTCGGGCTTTGGTGAAATCATAGGATATATAACATTTTTCTCAATTTAAAATCTACATTGCGAGACAAATCACGTCGAGCAATGCTGGGCGGGCGGGTAGGGAATTTAGAAAAATGTCTAAAAATTTAATGATTTCACCAAAGCCAGGTTTCAATAACTTTTTATATATCTCTTTCTTCCTTTCCCTGAGGTGAAAAATGTTTTGGAAATACTTTTCTTTGGGATTCTTCACAAGAGTTGTGACAGGTTTTGATGATACTTTAACGCAGATTCCACTTATTGCTTATGCAACTAAGACAAAAGCAGGACGGTTGGCATTTGCACTTGGAATTTTTTGTGCTGTTTGTGTTGCTGTTATGCTTGCGATTTTCTTTTCAAGTTTGTTAAGAGCAATTCCATATTACAGATATATTGTCGGAGGGATTTTAGTAATTTTAGCAGGGGTGATTTATTTTGAATTATTAGGGCATAAAGAAGATTCTAAAAAACACAAAGCCCCTCCTGCAAAAGTAAAGTTCAAGAAAATCTCCACGAGGAGTTTTTTGAGGTTGATGGGGATGGGGTTTGTTTTGGCTTTTATTACGATTCTTGATGATTTAATTGCTTATTCGCCACTTTTTTTTGATAGAACAATTCCTTTTTATTATGCTTTTTCAGGGATTGTCCTTGCAACGATGTTTCAGGTTTATGCACTTGTTTATTTATCTAAGCAGTTGTCTCAGTTGCCTTATAGAAAACTTATTACTGTTTCTGGGCTTTTGATTATTGCCGGGCTGGTTGTTGGGGGGGTTTTGTAAATATAAATTTTTATAAAGTAATTTGTTTATAAAAATTAATGGGATTAATATTCAAGAGTATCTATAAGATTTTATTTCGTCGAGACACTGATTTTACTAAAGAAATTAGTGAAGTGATTGCTAGGATATACTCTTAAATCGATTAGGAACCCATGATATTTGTTCTTGTGAAACATCTTCCTCTGAAGCAAGAAAGGATATTTGTATTAGATTTGAGAATTATATGAAAAGAGAAGATATTGAGTTGTGGAGAGAAGAAGTAAGAGATTATTTTTTCTAGTGGGAAGTTTAACCAACCCGACTTCCAATCTCGATCTCTTTTTCAGGAGAAATCAAAACAACTTCCCCCTTTTCACTTTCAGCAGCCAACAACATTCCCTGACTTTCAACTCCTTTCATCATCCTCGGTGCGAGATTTTCAAAATAAATTATAACCTTTCCATCAAGTTCCTCTTTCCCATAATATTCTTTAAGTCCTGCACAAATCGTCCGCTCTCCGCTTCCAATATTCAAAGTAATTTTGTAAAGTTTGTCAGCTCCTTTGATATCTTCAACTTCAATTATTTTTGCAACTATCAAATTCAATTTCGTCCAATCTTTTAATTTAACTATCCCTTCCGCCATTTTATCATTTAATCTTCTCAAATAAAATTTTCCCTTTCTTAATTTTTCCAACTTTCAAAAGTTTATTAATATTTCCATATTTAATTTCAAATCCAAACTGCTTTGCAATTTTCTCACAAGTTTCCGGGATAAATGGATAAAGCAAGATAGAAATCGCCTTAATAGAATCAGCAACCTCATACAAAACTTTCTTATCTCCACTCTCCCACGGCTTCTTATCCTGAACATACAAATTACATTTATCAACAAAACTAAAAATCTCTCCAAGCACTTTGTCTAACTCATAACTCTCAAAATATTTTTCAATTTTCTTCAATTCCAATTTCTTAACCAACTTAGTCTCAGTCTTCTCCAACCCATATTTCTCTGCCAAAGCAGAAACTCTTGAAACTAAATTGCCAAGCTTGTTCGCAAGCTCGTTATTATATCTGTCAATTAAAATTTTCTCAGAGTAATCTGAATCCTCGAATACAGAGCATCTTAAAAGAGAATAACGAATTGTGTCCGAGGAATATTTTTCCAGTAATTTTAAAGGGTCTATCACGTTCCCTAATGATTTTGACATTTTCTCTCCCTTAATATTCAAATAGCCATGAACTAATAATTTTTCAGGAAGTTTATACCCTGCTGACAAAAGAATCGCAGGCCATATAACACTATGAAACCAGTTTATTCCTTTTCCAATTACATGAATATCCGCAGGCCAATATTTTGACTCTTTATTTTTTAATCCTGAGATATAATTTATCAATGCATCAACCCAAACCCATATTTTGAAATCATTATCCTCTGGAAAATCAATTCCCAATTTTGCTCCTTTTCTACTTATACAAATATCTTTTAGTTCTTCTTTTATTCTAGGAATAACTTCATTTTGTTTTGATTTTGGTGTAACATATTTTGGAATTATTTTCAATAATTCTTTTTTATATTTTGAAAGTTTGAAAAAATAAGCTTCCTCTTCTCTTAACTCTGGTTCTTTTTTATGCTCTGGACATTTTCCCTCTATTAAATCTTTTTCTGTGTAATAAGCTTCACAACCAACACAATACAGCCCTTTGTAAGTGTCTTTGTAAATATCGCCGTTATCGTATATTTTTTTAATTATTTTTTGAACGACTTTCGAGTGTTCTTTTGCAGTTGTCTTAATAAAATCATCATGTGAGAGATTTAGTTCTTTACAAAGTTTAATGAAGAATTGAGAGTTTGTATCTATAAATTCTTTTGTCGAAATCCCGGCTTTTTCTGCAGCTTCAACATTTTTTTGTGCGTTTTCATCAACTCCTGTTAAAAAAAATACATCTCTTCCCTTTAATCTATGATATCGAGCAAGAGCATCAGCTAGAACTTTTTCAAATGCATGTCCAATGTGCGGTTTTGCATTTACATAATCAATCGCAGTTGTAATGTAAAATTTTTTTGCCATAAATTAGTGAGAAATTAAGGATTAATAAAGTTAACTAAGATAGACTTTGGTGAAATCATAGACATTTTTCTCAATTTAAAATCTACATTGCGAGACAAATCATGTCGAGCAATGCTGGGCGGGCGGGTAGGGAATTGAGAAAAATGTTCAAAAATTTAATGGTTTAACCAAAGCCCTAAGATAACTCCCAAGGAAGTGTTTCTGTTAGCTCTCTTATATCAGTGATTGGTTTTTTATAAAATCCAGACTTTTCAGGGGGTTCAACTATTAAAATTAAATGATTTCTCGCTAATTCCAATATCCCTGGAAAAAATCTTTCATTTTGGCTTGCTAAAATATATTTCTCATTTTTTTGCGGAATCCATGTGTTTGGCTCACTTAGAAATTTAATCGCAATAATCTTCCCTTTTTCATTAATTAAAAAATCATTTTCAGAAGTTTGTATTTCTCTGTAAGTCTTCACTCCAGTATCACTCTCTTCTTTCATTTATTTTTCAAGGAAAGAGTTTATTTAAAGATTGCTGTCTTCCATTAAATTTATTAATCTAAAATTCAATTTATCTTTATGAAAAAGAGGAAAAAGTTAAGCGACAAAGAAATCGCAAAACTAAAAAAACAATCACTTAAACTAAGTATTAAAGAAGGAGCTGCGAATTCAGTGAAACTTGGAACTGGAAATTCTTTTATAACCCCATTTGCTCTGGCGCTTAATGCGAACAATTTGCACATTGGTATTTTAAGCAGTTTTATTGGTTTGATTGGGCCATTGGCGCAGATTAAAAGTCTGCATTTGATGGAGAAATTTTCCAGAAAAAAAATTGTTACTGTAGCTGTTGCTTTGCAGGCTCTGGTGTGGATTCCAATAATATTTTTAGGATTTTTATTTTATAAGGAAATTTTTCTAAATTACCTCCCCATTCTCCTGATAATTTTTTATGCAATACATGTAATTTTTGGAGCACTATCAATTCCTGCCTGGTTTTCTTGGATGGGGGATTTAGTTCCTGAAAAAATTCGAGGAAGATATTTCAGCAAGAGAAATAGAATTACGGGTTTTGCAATGATTATTGCTATGCTACTCGGAGGTTTTCTACTTGATTTTTTCAAAACTAAAGGACTTGTTTTGATAGGTTTTTCTATATTATTTTTAGTTGCAATATTCTCCCGACTCTATTGTACTTGGCTTTTTAGAAGACATTATGATCCTGGAATTAAATTGAAAAAAGGATACTATTTTTCTTTTCAGCAGTTTATTAGCCAGGGATTAAATAATAATTTTGGTAGGTTTACTTTATTTATGGGATTTTTTTATTTTGCGATTTTTATTGCGTCTCCGTTTATCGCAGTTTATATGTTAAAAGAATTGGAGTTTAGTTATGTTTGGTTTACAATTATTACTCTTGCTCCAGGAGTTGTTTCTTTGGTTTTTCTTCCTTTTTGGGGAAAGATTTCAGACAGGTATGGCAATCGAATGGTTATTTTTATCTCAAGTTTATTTATCCCTTTGGTTCCTATTTTATGGATTTTTTCTACATCAAAAATTTATCTTCTTTTAGTTCCGTCAGTTGTCGGAGGGATTTTTTGGGGAGCATTTAATTTATCGTCAGTTAATTTTATTTATGATTCTGTTAAAATAGAACATAGAGCTTTGTGTTCTGCTTATTACCACGTCTTAATAGGAGTAGGAGTTTTCTTTGGGTCAATTTTAGGAGGAATTATAACCAAATATTTTTCTATAGAAACAATTAACAACATTATTCCTTTTAGTTTTTCAAATATTTTCATTTTTGTTTTTCTTGTTTCAGGTATTTTGAGATTTTTGGCAGTTTTTATTTTTATACCGAGGATTAAAGAGATTAAAGTTAGGAAAAAACCAGGGGTTCTTGTTAGGGAATTGAGATATCTTGGACATTTTGAGCATGGAATAAATCAGTTTAATTCAATTATGAATCATTACTCGCATATTCCAAGAGTTAAGATGAAATTTAAATAAGGAAGTTTTTTAAATGGAGTTTTATATCTCAATGTATGTTTAAGAAAAATAAATGTTCCAATTGCGGAGAAAAAATTTCAAAGAATTTTGAATTTTGTCCTCATTGCGGTGTTGAAATAAATGAGAGGGGAAACAAAGAAGATTATGGGATTCTTGGAAAAAATGATTTTGAGGAAATGGGGATAAAGCTTCCAATGGGGCTGAATATGATGTTGAAACCATTAATGAAGGAACTTTCAAAACAAATGGCACAGCTTGACAAGGAGATTAGAAATGAGCAGGGGAAAAATTTGAATGTGCCTAATGCACGATTTAGTATTCATTTTGCAACTCCAGGACAAAAGCCGATGAGAATTGATGGTGTCAATAATGCTGGAAGAGTTGCAGAAAAGTCTCCTAAAAGAATTTTACAATTGCCGAAGATTTCTTCAAATAATTTGAAGAAAATAAAAGCTTTAAAAAAATCTGAGCCAGAGACAAATGTTAGAAGATTTGCAGATAAGATTGTTTATGAAATAAATCTTCCAGGGGTTGGGTATCTTGAAAATATTAATATCAGTAAGTTAGAAAATGCAGTTGAGATAAAAGCGTTCTCAGATGAAGAATTATTTGTTAAGGAAATTGAAGTTGATTTACCTTTATTAAATTATGGTTTTGAAAAAGAGAATTTAGTTTTGGAATTTGGGCTAAGATAAATGAGCCTGCCCGGATTCGAACCGGGGACTTCTACCTTTCTGAATCTTTCAGGATTTAGCTCATAAAACCTGTTTTATGTATCAGAGTAGCGCTCTGACCTGGCTGAGCTACAGGCTCATATAATCCTTAGATTTAAGTTGTTTATAAGTTTTTTGAATGGGGAAATTTTTGGGAAAATGAATTGTTAATAAAGAATTGAAGGGAAAAAGAAAATTGCTCGCTCCGCTCGGATTTTGAATTTTTCCCACAGAGTTCGGGAAAAATTCCAGGGAGATAAGTTAATGTAGAAAATTTGATAACGATTTGCAGATTTGATTTGTTAGATATTGTATGAAATAGTTGGGTAGAAATCCTCTCTAATCATTCAGCAAAAAGTTTCCCAAAGTTTTTTAAACCAATTTCCTCACCAATAATCATGGCAAAAGGATTATATCATTATTTGAGAAAGGCATGGAAAAAGCCTGATGCGAAAACTCTTAGGGGGAGAATGGTTGAGTGGCGGAAGGACCCTGTAATATTAAAAATTGAAAAGCCTTTAAGGTTAGATAGAGCTCGTTCACTTGGATATAAAGCAAAAAAAGGATTTGTTGTTTGCAGAGTTCGGGTTAAACGAGGAGGACATAAAAGAACTCGTCCTCACAAAGGAAGGCAGACAAAAAAATTAACTATCAGAAAAACATTATCATTAAACTACCGAGGAATTGCAGAAATGAGGGCGAGTAAGAAATTTAAAAATCTTGAAGTTTTAAATTCTTATCAAGTTGGGAAAGATGGAATGCATTATTTTTATGAGATTATTTTAGTTGATGCTCAAAGACCTGAGATTAAAAACGACAAGACAATTAACTGGATTTGTTCTAAGAAAAATAAGAATCGGCCTCAGCGGGGATTGACAAGTGCTGGGAAAAAGGGAAGAGGATTAAGGGGGAAGGAGTAATTTTAAAAACATCCCTAGCTTTCTTTCAACATGAAATATTCTGAATTATGTGAGGTGTATGAAAAACTTTCAGCAACTACAAAACGGCTGGAGAAAACAGACATTCTCGCAGAGTTCTTGAAAAAATTAAAATCAAAAGGACAAAGCAAACATATCTATCTCCTTCGAGGAAAAGTTCTCCCAGACTACGACCCAAAAGAACTCGGAATTTCAGGAAAATTAGTAATAAAAGCAATAAGCAGAGCTTCAGGAAATTCAACAGAAAAAATAATAAAAGAATTTAACAAAATCGGAGATTTAGGAGATGTTGCAGAAATTGTTTTAGAAAAGAAGAAACAATCAACCCTCTTCTCAAAAAAACTTACAATTGAAAAAGTCTTCGACAACTTAACAAAAATCTTGACAATAGAAGGCAAAGGAAGCGTGGATAAAAAACTCGCGCTCGTCTCAGAACTTCTCACATCAACAACAGGAACAGAAGCAAAATATATTACTCGAACAATTCTCGGAATTTTGAGAGTAGGAGTTGCAGATTCAACTTTAAGAGATGCAATTGCAGTGGCGTTTTACCCAGAAGAGAAAAAAGAAGTTGCTGAGAAAATTGAAAGAGTTTATGATTTGGCAAATGATTTTGCACTTGTTTTTGATGCAGCAATAAAAGGGAAAGAAGCAATTAACAAAATCCAAATTCATCCTGGCAAACCAATTCATACAATGCTACCTGTGAAAGTTACTGAACTGGATGAGGCGTTTAGAATTTGTGGCGAAGAATGTGCAATCGAGCATAAATACGATGGGTTTAGAGTTTTGATAAATAAAAATGATGGAGAGATAAAACTTTTTACAAGGCGGTTAGATGATGTGACTGCACAGTTTCCTGATGTTGTTAAGGTTGTTATGAAAAATGTTAAAGGGCAGAATTTTATTTTAGATTCAGAAGTTGTTGGTTTTGACCCTGAGACAAAAAAACAGAAGCCGTTTGAATTTATTTCTCAGAGAATTAAGCGGAAGTATCATATTAATAAACTTGTTAAGAAGCTACCTGTTGAAATAAATGTTTTTGATATTATTTATTATAATAATAAAAGTTTGATTTCTGAGGAGTTTAGGAAGAGGCGGAAGTTGTTGGAGGAGGTTGTTCATCCAAATAAATTGAAAATTAGAATTTCTAAACAAATTATTACTGGAAATAAAGAAACTGCGTTGAAATTTTATAAAAAAGCTCTGTCAATTGGCGAGGAGGGAATTATGATTAAGAAACTTAATGCGCCTTACAAGCCAGGGAGAAGAGTAGGGTATATTGTGAAGCTTAAGCCACAGGAAAGAGATTTAGATTTGGTGATTATTGGGGCAGAATACGGAACTGGGAAAAGAGCAGGAGGACTGACAAGTTACATTGTTGCTTGCAAAAATGAAGATGAATATTTAGAAATTGGAAAAGTTGCGTCAGGGCTAAAGGAAAAAGAAGAGCAGGGGATTACTTATAGTGCGATGACAAAAATGTTGAAGCCGTTAATTATTAGCGAGAAAGGAAATAGAGTGAAAGTTGGACCAAAAGTTGTTGTTTCTGTGACTTATCAAAATATTCAGAAATCTCCTACTTATTCTTCTGGTTTTGCCTTGAGATTTCCAAGAATAACTGCTGTTAGAGAGGACAAGCCGTTGAGTGAACTAAATACTTTGAAAGAAGTTAAGAAAGAATTTGATGGGCAGTAATTTTTATCACTTTTCAGAGAAATATTCGGGCGAAAAGTTTATAAATGAAGTCCTTTAAATAATTTTATGAAAAGTAATCTCTCTGTTCAAAATATTGTTGCTACTGCTTCTTTGGGAAAGCCAGTTTCTTTGACAAAATTAGCAAGGTCGCAGAGCAATACAGAATATAATCCTGAACAATTCCCTGGACTTGTATTAAGGATTGAAAAACCGAAGTCTGCAGTTCTTGTTTTTTCTTCTGGGAATTTAGTTTGCACTGGAACAAAATCAATTGCGCAGGTGAGGGAAGTTATTAATCAGGTTATTAAGCAGTTGATGAAAATTAATGTTAGAATAACTGATAAACCGAAGATTACTGTGCAGAATATTGTTGCGTCAGGGAGTATAGATTTGAAATTGAATTTGAATTATCTTGCTTTGGCGCTTGAGAATACAGAATATGAGCCTGAGCAATTTCCAGGGCTTGTTTACAAGTTGATTGAACCAAATGCAACTTTCCTTTTGTTCAGCAATGGGAAGTTAGTTTGCACAGGAACAAAGAACAAACAGCAACTCAACGAGAGTATGAAACTTTTAAACGAACGTATTAAAAAAGTTTTAGAAGAAAAGTAGAGTGCAATAATTTTTATAAACTATAGAATTCTTATTTTGTTATGAAAAAATTTATTTTGATGTTGGTTCTTGGACTTTTTTTAATGGGAGTTGTTAGTGCAGGTCATCAAATGGAAAGGGAAGTTACTGGACAAAGTTGCGGAAGATACATGACTTTAAATTCTGATAACCAAAACTATGAAACTGTGAATATGGTTTGGTATAACTTAGATTGGAGTTGTAAATGTAATCAAAATTCAGAAAAAATTCCAATTTGGCTGCCAAATCCCGATGGCGGATTAATGATGGGGCATACTTGTAGAGTGCAATAATTTTAAACATATATTATTCTATAGAAATCCATATAAACATTAGCTGTTTTTTAAATAGATGGGGAAACAAGAGGAAAATTTAACAGAAGCAAAGAAATTTTTTAATTTTTATAAGAAAAAAATTGGCGAGAGTATTCGAGAATCTGAAAGTGTCGTGCATGTTGATTTCAACGACTTTGCAGGATTTTCACATGAGTTATCTGATGTTTTGTTAGAGAAGCCAGAGGAAACTTTGACAATAATGGAAACTGCTTTGGAGGATACTGGACTTGTAAAAAACCCCCGTGTCAGATTTTTAGATTTACCTGAAAATAATTTTGTTAAAATTCGGGACATTAGAGCAAAACATCTTGGAAAGTTTATTAGGATTGAAGGAATTGTCAGGCAGGCAAGCGATGTTCGTCCACAAGTTGTAAGTGCAAAGTTTGAATGTCCGTCATGTGGAACAATTATTTCGGTTTTGCAATTAGAAAAAAGATTTAAAGAGCCGACTAGATGTTCATGCGGAAGAAAAGGATTTTTTAAACTTGTAAGCAAACAGATGGTCGATGCGCAGAGGCTGGTTGTTGAAGAATCTCCAGAAAGTTTGATTGGAGGAGAGCAACCAAGAAGAATGAATGTTTTCTTAAAAGAAGATTTAGTTGAGCCGAGGATGGAAGAGAGGACTACGCCTGGAAGCAAGATTAAAATTTTAGGAGTTTTAAATGAAGTGCCAGTGCCACTGCAAACAGGAGCAATTTCTACAAGATTTGACTTGGCAATTGATGCAAATAATATTGTTTTAATGGAAGAGAGTTATGCTGACTTGAATATTTCAGAGGAGGATGAACTACAGATTAAAGAATTGTCTGTTGACCCAAATGTATTTAAAAAATTGGCAGATAATATTGCGCCGAGTATTTACGGCTATGATGAAATAAAACAATCAATTGTTCTGCAGTTGTTTGGTGGTGTGAAAAAGAAGCGAGCTGATGGGACAGTTACTCGAGGTGATTTACATATTTTGCTTGTAGGGGATCCTGGTGTCGCAAAAAGTATCACATTAGGATTTATTGCAAAGATAGCTCCAAAAGGGAGGTATGTTGTGGGGAAGTCAACTTCTGGTGCTGGGCTTACAGCGACTGTTGTCAGAGATGAATTTTTAAAAGGGTGGAGTTTAGAAGCAGGCGCCATGGTTTTAAGTAATAAAGGAATTGTTTGTATTGACGAACTTGAAAAAATGGATCCCGTTGATAGAAGTGCGATGCATGAGGCAATGGAGCAGCAAACAGTAACAATTTCAAAAGCAAATGTCCAAGCATCTTTGCGAGCTGAGACAAGTGTGTTGGCTGCTGGAAATCCGAAGTTTGGCAGGTTTGACCCTTATCTTCCGATTGCGCAGCAGGTTGATATCCAACCAACTTTGTTAAATAGATTTGATGTTATTTTCATGTTAAGGGATGTGCCTGACAAATTAAAGGACGAAGCAATTGCATCGCATGTTTTAATTGAGCATCAGAATCCGACTTCGCGGGGAACAATTGAGCCAGAGCTTTTTAGGAAATATATTGCTTATGCAAAGCAGAGGATTGTTCCTGTATTAACAGATGAGGCAATGGATGAGATAAAGAAGTTTTATGTTGGTTTAAGAAATGCGCCTATTAGTTCTGATATTTCTGTGAGGCCAATTCCAATTACTGCGCGGCAGTTAGGAGCTCTTGTGAGGCTGAGTGAGGCAAGTGCGAAAACAAGGTTATCTGAAATTGTTGAAAAGCAGGATGCTTTGAGAGCGATAAATATTTTAAAATATTATTTGATGCAGGCAGGTTATGACTCTGACACAAAAAGTTTTGACATTGATAAAATTGTTACAGGAGTTACAGCGTCGAAAAGAGGAAAAATTATGGAAGTGAAAAATGCGATTATTGAACTTGAGTCGAAAATCGGGAAGCAAATTCCAGTTGAAGAACTTGAAAAACATTTTGAAGGAAAGATTGATAAGGGGGATTTTGAGGAGGCGCTGGAGAAGTTAGCGATTTCTGGCGATGTTTTTCATCCAAAGAAGGGATTTATTCAGTTGGTTTAACCATACCACTCAACTAAATAAACATTTAAAAATCTGATTTTGTTTTTTGTGTTATGGCAGATGGTGATTTTAAGAGGCAGATTGCATATAAAATAAAAATAGGCGATGTTTTCAAGGGGCGGCCGATTTTTGATGGTGAGAGATTTAATTTTCTTGAGATTGGTGAAAGGAAGGTTGTTCGTGTGAATATTGTTGCAAATGTTGTAGAGAGATATTTAAGTGATGAAAAACATTTTCTTTCTCTAACAATTGATGATGCATCAGGACAAGTAAAAATAAAGGTTTTTAGAGAGGATATTCCGAGATTTGAAAATATTTCTCCGGGAGATACTGTAATGGCCATTGGTCTATTAAGGAGTTACAATAATGAAATTTATATCACGCCGGAAATTTTAAAGCAGAAAGATCCAAGGTATTTGCTTGTTCGAAAACTCGAATTTGAAAAAGAAGCGCCTGAACCAATTGATAATAATAAGGTTTTGGCTGTTGCTGACCAAATTATTCAGAAAATTAAATTAGCTGAGCCTGAAGGAGTCTCAACTGAAAATTTAATCTTGGAATTAAAAGAAAATGCAGATTTGATAAATCAAGAAGTGAGAAAAGCATTGGAGCAGGGAATAATTTATGAACCAAGGCCTGGGATTTTGAGGTATCTTGGGAGTGATTAATTCCACGAGTAGAATTAGAAGAAAGGGTTAATTATATTTTCTCAAATAATTGATCAACATGATGATCAAGGTTGAGAGAGACCACTTCTAAAATTTTTGGCTTGTAATCTTTTTTTTCTTCAGCAAGTAAGATGATCTGCTTTACTGTACCTCCTTGATCTAAATAATTTTCCATTGCCCCGTTTAATTCCATTCTTAAGTCTTCTCTAAGATTTTCAGTATGATCTGCAGGTGCTTCGTATTCTTCTTCAACTCGTAAAAGGGAATATTTATCTCCCATTTTATATTGGAGGATTCCTATTTTATAAATGTTTGGGTGATTAGATACTGTCAAGTTAACGATACTTCCCAAGATCTAACAAATTCTATCAAACTCATCAACTTATTTCTCTCCAACTCCAAATCGATTCCAGCTTCCTCTGCAGGAGTTCTTCCCTGCAATTCCTGATGTGGATTAACAAAGTTGTAAATCACTCTTCTCAAATTCAAAAAATTTCTCGCACCATCAAAATCCTTAAATCTGCTTCGAATATTTTTAATCCTGTCTTTTATTTTTCCATTGTATCTTTCAACTGGATTGTTGTTGTGTTTCAAATTATATTTCTTGCAGGCAATCGGCACTCCAAAATTAAGCTTGCAAGTTCTTGAGAACAATTTATTAAAAGCAGTTTTGTAATTCGCAAACTTGTCGCAGACAAATTCTATCAACTCTCTATCTTTAATTTTTTTATGTTTCTCCTGTTTGTAAATATGCAAAATCTGGT
Organism: Candidatus Pacearchaeota archaeon; assembly: GCA_017609885.1. Classification (GTDB taxonomy): domain Archaea; phylum Nanobdellota; class Nanobdellia; order Pacearchaeales; family GW2011-AR1; genus JACPLR01. Next base: position 196 of record JAFCDB010000017.1, on the reverse strand, counting down.
CATAGCAATTTTCTTTAATTTGTTTTAGGAACTTTATGCACTCTCTTTTTGTCCTTTTATCGACGAAAGAATGGGCTAAAATAAATTTTGTTTTGTTGTCAATCGCATTTAAATCGTAGCAATGTTTTGTTTTAACTTTGATATATTTTTCGTCGTAATGAATACTACCTTCAATTGTTGGATGAACAATTTTATC
>JAFCDB010000002.1 GCA_017609885.1 Candidatus Pacearchaeota archaeon | reverse complement strand
ACAAAGTTTAAATTGTTTACAGCCGTGTTCCATCTGTATTTCATGGTAGTTTACCTCCTTTATTTTATTAGGGGAGGTAAACTTCCTTTTTAGAATTATTTTTTAGACACGCTCGGTTGGAGTGTTATGGAGAATGTTATGAAGTTGATGATTTCGAAATTGAATATTCTGCATTTATTGATATTAATGGAGAAGGTTATTATGATGGATTTGTTTTGAATATTGATGGAAATGATTACCTTGCTTTTAACTATAGTTTTGAACCCAACGAAGAAATCGAAGTAGAAATTTTTTATGAAAGCATACATATGCCCTTCAACTACTATTTAGACAGCCTTTCAACTTACCAATCAGCAAAACATGAAAAAATAACTGTGGAAGGTTACTGCGACGCTATTTTTAATGAGCATTATCCAATAAATTTGATTTCAAATGAAGACAATTACAAAACATGGGTTTGGGAATATTCAGATATAAATACTTTTGATGAAAACTTGCATGATGTTTTGATTATTACAGAATCTGCTATGCCTGATTGCACGCCGAATTGGGAATGTGGAAGTTGGAGTAATTGGACGTGTGATTTAGATATGGATTGGAGTGGGATGGGTAGTGAAGCTCCATCAGAAGAAGAAATAGGGAATATGACTCGAGGATGTTATGATGGGTGTGGGAATTATAGAAAAGAATATCAAGATTGCCCAACTCCAAAAAACGCAAACGCCTGCACCCAAGTCGGAAAAAGAAAATCAGGAGAATATTGTTCATCTGAAAGAATTTGGGTTGAACAAAAAACCATTGATGAAATTTGCCAAAGAGATTTTGAATGTCAGAGCAGAAACTGTGAAGAAGGAATTTGCAAGGAAGGCTCAATATTTTTCGAAGGATTTTGGTATATTTTTGGGATATTGCTCGCGGTTTTAATTATTCTATTGGTTATCTTAGGAATTGTGATGAAGAAAAAATAATCACTTCCCTTTCTTCTTCCCATCTTCTTTCTTTTTCTTATCTGTTCCTTTCTTCCCCTCCTTCTCCTGCGCCTCAACAATCAGTCCATTTAACTCAGCATTAATATCTCTTATTCTCGAAGAAATTTCTCCTTTAACTCCTTCAAACTTCTCAATTTGTTCGTCAACAATTTTATCAACATCTTTAAATGTTTTTGGAACTAAAATTTTATCTCCAACATCAACTAATAAATCGCTTTTTTTTAATTTTGCTTTTAAGAAAATTCCCTTACCAAGTTCAGAAAAAATCTCCTGCTCTCCAGAATTTTCAAGTTTCCCAACACTTTCTTTTAAACCATTCATCTCAACAACTTGTTGCTCTATAACTTTCAACTGCTCTCCAAGATGATTTGCCTCATATTCCAATGCCTGTAATTTCATAAAATATTCTTTTTGCGCTTCCATTTAAATCATTAAAATCCTGCAGTTAAAAACCTTTTGATTAAGCAACTTTCAAAACTTTCCTAAGAATACTGCTAAAAATAATTGTTGTAATCAAATAAAACCATATCCAAGAAAGAAAACCAAAAAACCGAAAATCAGGAATTAGAGAAAAATAATCATGGAACCATCTAAAAAATAAAATAATCGGAACACCAGTATACATCATTGGTCTCATCGTTAACTGCATTGTCTTCGGTATAAACTCGAACTGTTTTTTCTGCAATTCCATTAACTTCGCAGGCTCTTCCTTATATTTCTTCATTTCTTCAGAAAGTAGCTTTTGTTCTTTTTTCAATTCTTTCAATGTTTCTTGATCAGTCGCATATTTCTGAAACAAACTCATAATCAAACTTATTATAAAAACAATAATCACCATTCCCCAAGTTACATTCCAATCCAGCAAAACTCCAACACTTGGATCTAAAATAGCATGCGCTGCATTACCAATTGCTGGAACCTTGTTCCAAAGATACACAATCAGCAAAGACAAAATCATCACGATAATTATCGGCTTAAAACTTCCTTCTTTATTCATTTTTTAATAACTCATTCCTCTTTTTTAAATCTATTTAATGAAAATCTATTTAATAAATTTCTTCATCGCAGGATGCATATCCACCGCATGCTGTTGAGCAATGTTTTGATAAAACTGATACATAATCATTACAACCAATAAAATCGAAGTTCCCCCAACAACAGCTCCTAAAACATTTGACAATGATGCAACTAATCCAATCATTGCCCCGCCCATAATTGTCAACGGCATAATATACCTATTCAAAACACTTTCCAAAATCCTTTCATCTTTTCTAAACCCTGGAATTGTCAAACCAGAGTTCATAATATTCTTTGCCTGACTCTGCGCATCCATCCCTGATGTCTTAACCCAGAACAAAGCAAAAATTGTGCTAAAAATCATGTAAAATAAAACATGCCCCAAAACCTGCAAAATCATTTCATTTTGAAAACTATTAGTGATTAAAGGAGTTACAACATTCACAGCGCTAATCCATTTAGAAAAACCGCTTTGTGCAACTCCTTCTGAAAATGTCCCTAAAAATGTCCATCCTAATTTGCCATGAATTAAACTCCCAAACAACTGAATATTCGCAGCCAAAGCAGAAACTAAAATAACTGGAATTACAGAAGTATAGAAAAAAGCCAGTGGCCATTTAATCCCGTAACCTCTTAATCTATCATAAGACAAAGGAATCTCAACCTTCAATCCTTGCAGCCAAATAATAGCAAGAAAAATCAGCCCAGTGATAATTATTGCAACTCCCGCCAACATCGCTCCCATTGTATTTCCCTGAATTATTGAACTAATAAGAACAGGAATTCTTCCAACCCATTCAATAGTCCCCTCTTTTCCTATAAATTGAAACAGAGCAGTAAACAAACTTTTACTAACTCCTGCTGCAATAAATAAACTTACCCCACTTCCAAATCCCCACTTGCTCGAAATTTCATCCATAAATAAAATCGCAAGTCCTCCAACACACAACTGCGCAATCACAATTCCTGTAAAACCCGGAGCGGCCTCAATTCCCCTCATCAAAACATAAACACTTGCCTCAAAAACTATAAAAAACAAAACCATTAGCTTTTGAATTCCCTGAAAAAACTTCTTTCCCTCCTCTGTAGAAGTATCTATGTCAATTATCTTGCTTCCAACCAAAAGCTGTAAAATAATCGAAGCCATTACAATAGGCCCAATTCCTAAAGTGATAATGCTTCCAAAACTCGCCCCAAGTATAACTTCAAATTCCTTAAATAAATTCAACCCCCCTTCAGTAATTCCATAAAGCGGAATCGTCGCCAAAACAAAAAACGTAACTAAAATAGCAATTGTCCATTTTGCCTTAACTCCAAAACTCAGCTTCTTCTCAACCGGAGGCGTAACTTCTGGAAGATTGTGAAGTATATCTTTAAATGCCATGATTATTCTTGGGAAATTTGGTTTAAAAAATGTTTTGTTGAAAAATTAATCTCCATTTTTCTCATCCTTTTTATTTTTTTCAACAACTTCAACCTTCCCCCCCGCTTTCTCAACTTTTTCAACAGCTCCTTTACTCGTCGCCCCAACTTTTACACTCAAACTCTTTTTTACTTCCCCCTTCGCCAAAAGTTTATAATTCAGCAATGAAATTTCCTTCTTCCCCCCAGCAACTCTCTTCAAATCTCCAACATTAATAATTTTATATTTTTTCTTCTTTGCCTTCAAACCACTCTTTCCAAAGTATTTATATTTTAAATTTGTAATCAGTGTCTTTTTCTGATCTGCCCGCTTTCCTGTTCCAGCCATTCCAAATCCTCCCCTATGCCCACTTCCTCGCGCCTTTTTCATAAATCCCCTTCCATGTGTCTGACTTCCTCGCATTCTCGTCGACTTTTTTCGTTTTTTATTAATACCCATCTTCAAATTCCTCTGCTTTAATATCTTCTTCTCTTTCCTTTACAATTTCTTCAGGAAGCTGAACAAACCCTCCCAACTTCTTGCACTTTGAACATTCTTCAGGCGCCTCCTCTCCATAAAAAATTTCTCCGCAGCTGCATTCAAACATTATTCCTGTAGTTGACATTTTACGCTGCCACCTCTCTCTGAATTTTTTTCATTCTTCGCTCAAATAATCTCCAAGCATATTTTTCTTCATCTACTGTTAAATCTTTAAAATATTTTGCATTTATCCAATTTCTCTGTACAGGAGAATTATCATTAGTATAAATAGAAAGCCCTGATAATCCATCAACTAAAAAAAGACAATCTCCTTCTTCAGTTCTCCCTACGAAAATTCTATCTACTCCACCATTTACATTATATTTTGTATCTTCACTAAATCTATTTATCATTTATAACATCCTCCTAATCAAATCATTTATTTTCTCCTTATGGTTCCCTAAAACTCCCTTTGGAAAATGCTGTTTGCTGTTTATCCCGCCTCGAGGAGGATGCAATCTAAAAAATGGCTTTAAATTAGCTTCCTTAAATTTCAATCCATCTAATTTTCCAATCTCCTTTTTCTTATCTAATTTCTGCCCCCGTTTTTTAACCAACTCTTTTAAAGTTTCTTCATCAATTTTTCCATAAGCAACAAAACTCCTTACCTTTTTCAACATTCCTTTTACAACTTTGTTCTCTTCAACAACAACGCAACTATATTTTCTCCTTAATCTTAATCTATGCAAAGTCTCAGCTATGTCTTTGTTTTTATCTACCATTCCTGTAATTCTAATTATCGCTATCATTATGTAAATTCCTCCAGGAATTTATATCTTGAAAAGTTTCCTTTTTTCATTTTATTTCAACTTCTCTAAAGCATCAATAATTGCTTTTGTATAATTTAATGTAGTCCGCGATTGTCCTTTTGAATTGCTGTAAATATCTTCAACCCCTGCCAATCTCAAAATCTTCTTGCCTTCATCTCCAATAACCAACCCTGTTCCCTGTGGCGCAGGCATGAGTTTGATATGACAACTCGCACACTTACCCTTAACTTTGTAAGGAATACTATGCAATTCTGTTGAACTCCCATCAAAACTTCCACTTCCTCGCTTAATCTTAAAAATATTCATTTTTGCTTTTCTAATTGCTTTTTCTCTTGCAGGTAAAGTCTCTTTTGCTTTTCCAAATCCAACCCCTAAATGTCCGTTTTTATCTCCTACAACAACCAAAGCAGAAAACGTTACAATATTTCCTTCCTTTGTTTTTTTCTGTGCCTGCCTCCATGCCCTTCTCTTTCCGCCCCCGAATTTCCCCTTGCTCTGCCCTGCAAACAAAAGCTCAGTTTCAAGTTTTACCAAAGTATCAACAATTTCAGGCTCAAGAATCTTTAGTTCTTTATCCAGTATCTCATCTAAATTTTTTATTTTCTCATTTCTAACTTCTCTTCCAAGTTTTGTCTTTGGTTTCCACGAACCAAGATGCTCTGCTAACAACTCCTCTGTAGTTTTCCTTGGCCTTCTTCCTCTAAAACCTCGTGGTCCTTTTGCTTCTTTTTTAGACAAAGCAGATTTAGGTTTTTTTTCAGTAGTTTCAACCAACTTTTCAGTTTTCTCATCAACTTTAGTTTCAACTTTTTCCCTAATTTCATCTTCAACTAACTTTTCTGCTTTTTCTTCAATTCTTTGCTCAACTTTTTCTCCGCTCATTTTATTTTCTCCTTTACTTCATTAAAAACTTTCTGAACATCTTCCTTTAAATGTTTTCCCATTATTCTATCATCTGAAGGAAAAACCTTTTCATTAACTTTAATTTCAACTCCTGCATCAACAATCCCTTTCAAAGCAGCATAAATTCTCCCCCCATGAATATTTCGAGCCAAACCAATATCTAAAATCTTTTCCTTCTCTTCTTTTTCAATTAATTTTTTTCCAAATAAATATCCAGCCAAATAACAAGCAGGCAACGACTTCAAACTTCCCTTCAAATTTTCAGACCAACCATTTTTCAAAAGCTCCCTAGATGTTACACCAAAAATAACTTTATCTTTTGCTTCGCTACTATAAACTAATTGCATAATAATATAATTATTTGTCTTTCTAATTACAATCCTATTTTTTCCTGATTTCAACATTCCAAGTCGTTTTTTGTAATTTGTTTTCCTTTCCTGTTTTCTTTGTTTTTGTATTTTTGGCATTTTAAATTAAGTAGTATCCTGATATTACTTTTAATTTTAATCTTCCTCCTTTTTCTCCAGCAGATCTTTCTAATAAAATGGTGTAATCTGTATTTTCAGAAATAACAAAATGAATTCGCCCTCTTCTATCCCTAAATCCTAGCAGATCTTTGTCTCCATATTTCCTTCTCAATTCTGAACATTTCTCTCTAAATTTCCTTTGACTTCTTTGATATACTGTTTCAGCCATTTTAAACTTTCAAACCCTCCTTTAAATTTCTCTTGCTTTTATAATCGCGATTTCTAATTTTCTTCCGCGCTTCCTTATAATCTTCTTTCTCAATCTGTCCTCTCTTCAAAAGTTCCTTAAGATATCCTCGCAATTTCCGAGTTACCTTAACATAATCCTGCTTCCTTGTATTTACTTTAACTTTTATTTTCCCAACTCTTCTTCTGGTTTTTCGCTTAACCTGTTTTCTTCTCCCTTTGACTTCCCTAATACTAATTGCACCGCCTTCTTTCAAATCCCGAATATCCTGTTTTGTAATTGCTTCCTTTATTTCATCAAGCCTTTCACTATTAAACACAATTCTGTTCACTCCAACTTTCAGCGCACTTGCAGCCAACCTTTTTTTCGCATTGAGCTTCATTTTTTCTTTTCCTCCTCACTTTCTTTAACATTTTTCTTCTTTTCTTTCTTCTCCTCGCCCTCACCCGCAACCACACCTTTCCCCTCTTCAGCTTTTTCTTCCTCTTTTTTCTCTTCAATAGAATCTTTCTTCCTATCCTCTACTTTTTCTTTTTTCTTTGCTTCTTCAATCCCCCTCAAAAATTCTCCAATATCCAAATTCATAATTTCAATTTTCTTTTCCTTTGCAAACTTTGCAATCTCGATTTTTTTCTTAATCCCAATTTTTCCTAAAACAATTATCTTCCCATTTGCCTTCTTTAATTCACTAATAGTGCGAACGACAACAATTTTTTTGCCCTTAATCTTTCCACGAGTTTGAGCATCTTGCTTATACCCGATTTCAACAGTCCGAGGAACTCCTTTTCTTCGAAGTCTCATTTTATTATCTCTACCTTTTGGCTTTCGCCACTTCTGCAATTTCTTCCTTCCTTTGCCTAAACGCGAATATTCTCTCGTGTTTCTTCGAAGAAATTTTATTTTTTTCATTATGTAAATTCCTCCCAGAATTTATATCTTAAAAAGTTTCCTTTTTTCATCATATTTTCCTCCCGCATTTTTCGACCAAGTATATTCCGTCCTGAAACTTCCTTTTATCTTTCTTCCTTACCTTTGTTAACTTTTCCAAATTTGCAGCCATCTGCCCAGCAAGCTCCCGATTATGCGACGAAACCTCAATTTCTTTCTTATCAACTTTAATTTCAACTTCAGGAATTACATCACAAACCCTCGGCTTTTTCTCCCCAAGAAAATTTTTAATTACAATTTGATTCTTGTCTTTATCATGCTCAACAGTCATTGGAAAATGCACAAACTCAATTGCGAGTTTGTAAACAAACGACTCTTTCATCCCCTTTAATATGTTTTTCAAATGCGCTTTAACTGTCCCAATCATCGCACCCTCTCTTTTTGTTGCTTTTTTTGATTCAAGAATTAGCTCATTTCCTTCCTTTCTCAATTTGATATTTGTCAAATTAAAAGTTCTTTCTGCTTTTTTATTTTCAAAGCTAACTTTCACAGTATTATGATCCATAGTAACTTCAATTCCCTTGGGAATTTCAATTTTTTCGGTTATTTGTTTTTTCATTTTTTTGATTTACTTTTTTTATCTTATGTATGAATCTCTAATCTTTTTTAATGTTAAACTACTTAATTCTTGCATATCTTCATTTCTCCTTCTAATTTCTTCATCAGTTATTGGAATTGAAAAGATTCTTGCAAGCTCAGAAAATCTAAGCAACCTTTTTGAAACGCCTTCATCTAATTTTCTAATTTTCTTTTTTCTTAGTCCAAGTTTTAATGCAATATTTCTGATTGTTCTGTATTCAGAGATATTTTGAAATGTCGCTTTTACCTTATTATTTCTTATCCCGGCATATTTTTCAAATGAAGTACTATACTCAATAAATTGATAACATTCTTTCAACATTGAATATGCTCTTTTCCTTAACAGTCTTTGTAATCCTCTATCTTCTATGCGGAGAGTTTCTAATATTTGTAAATCTTGTAATTCCATCTTAATAAAAATAAGCTATCAAGCTTCCTCCTAAATTTTTCTCAACTGCTTCGTAGTGTGTCATCAATCCTTGATTTGTCGAAATAATTATAGTTCCCATTCCTCTTGCTGGCAAATACCTTCGCATATAAAAATCAATTTTCTTTTTATTCACATTGTGCCGTGGCTTTATTCCTCGACAAACATGCAACTCCTTCCCAAACTTAATTAAAACTTTCCCATCATCTTCTTTAAACTCTTCAATATAATTTTCCTTTTCAGCAATCTCCAATACTTTCACCAAAACTCTTGAATACCGACGCACAACTACTAAATTCTTTCCTGCCCTCTTGGCATTCATTATATTATTTAGTGCATCTGATATTACATCGTGACTCATTTTGTTCAGTTTCCATTTTAACTATATTTTTTAAATCCTATCTCCTCAGCAATTTCCCTAAAACACTGCCTGCAAAAATTCAAGCCATACTGCCCAACATTTGCCCCAATTCTCCCACACCTTTCACACCGATGAATCGCATAACCAGTCTTTCGCTCTTTTGGCTTATTGTGTTTCAAAAACTTCCGGGCTATAGCTGGTTTTGCTTTCAGTTGCTTGTATAATTTTCTCCAGCTACTTTGCGTCATTCACTCAACAATTGTCTCAAAATTGTCCTCCATAAATTTAATTATTTCTTTCTTGCTAACCATCTGTTTAGAAACTAACTTTCCCCTTTTAATCTTTTTCCTTGCCACTCTTTTGCCCTTTCTCGAAAAAACAACAGTAACTCCAAATCCACTCATCCCAATATCTCTGTCATATTTTTCCCCTGGAATCTCAATATATTCCTTAATCCCAAAAGAAAAATGATTGTCTGCAAAATGTTTTTTAGAAATTTCATTTTCAATCGCAGACAATAATCGAACCAAAAGCTCAGTTGCTTCCTTTCCTCTCAAAGTAACCATCGCCCCAATTTCCAGTTTAGGTCTTATTCCAAAACTTGGAATTCTCTTCGTCGTCTGTTTCCTTGCAGGTTTTTTCCCAGAAATTTTTTCAAGCAATTTAACACCTTTATCTAAATCTTCTTTAACTCCACGAACTGAAAGTATAAGTTTCTCAATTTCAACTTTCCTCATTTTGTTTTCTGTCGATTTTGTTTTTCCTTCCTTAACTATTTTTTCTTTTTCTTCTACCATTTTAATTTCTCCAGTTCACTCCAGAAAATATATTATCACCAATAATTGAATCATATTCTTCTACATACACATAAAATTTTTCCATTCCACGATTCATTAATTCTTGCTTTGAATGTTCTCCTTGGAGTAATTGCAAAGATTCCTTCGGATCAGCAAATCTAGAATCCTCTTCATCACGTTTTACAAATGCGGCATATCCTATATCTAATTCAAATCTAACATTAAGTAAAACTTCCATAGAATAACCAACCTGTCCATTTCTTGCTAAGATTTTAGATTTTTCTCCAGATTTCTCAACACTTAATAAACTCAGAACATATCTTCCAAGACTTTTGCTAATTCTCCCACCACCAACCATTTCTCTAACCCTATTGCTTCTCAAAAAATAACTATCATCGATTTTTTTCATCTCAACTCTATAATTAATTCCTTCTGCCATTATGTAAATTCCTCCTTGAATTTATATTTTGAAAAGTTTCCTTTTTTCATTTTAATTTCTCCTCGCTACTTCTTCTGAAGTTTTACACTGTTCTTCAAGAATATTTTCACATTTTTGAACATAAGATTCATATCTTTCTCCTGCTAATTCTATTAATTCTTTTCTATGTGCATTTCCTGTAAGTAATTGTATTGCAGATTCAGGACTTACAAATCTTGAATCTTGTTTATCCGCTTCTAAATAAGAGGTATATACTCCATCTAATTCTCGTTTGGCATCACTTAAAGAAATTGCACAACCTTTAACATCAACATACCTTATAAGGAGTTCAGCGATTTTGCAAATTCTATTCATCTTAGATAAATTTAAAGAATAGTTTGCAAGATTTCCACCTATTCTATTTTCTCTAATCATCTTAGATATTCTCCGATCCCTAAGATTGTGTTTTTCATTTATTTTTTCCAATTCATCTTTAAATGCTTTTTCTCTTTCCATCTCAATTTAAAACAATAAGTTCCTCCGCTTTAATTTTAATATCTCCGGCTGAACCTTTAACAACAACCTCTCCATCTTCAACTTTCATAATTTCTCCCATCTTTCCCATATGCTTCCCTTTAATCACCATCGCCTTTGCCCCTTTCCTAACATGCAAAACTTTTTCAATTTTTTTATCTTTAAAATTGACCATCACAGAATCCCCCACTGCAATTTTGTCTTCACTCAAAATATTCCGGCCATCATGCAAATTAATTTGCACCCTCTTCCCTTTCAAAATCTTTTTCCCAATTACCTTAGAAATCTTATGCCCTGTTTCTTTTTCACTAATTTCAAAAAGATTAATTTTCTTATTTTCTCCAAGACTAACCCTATAATATTTTCCTAATTCTTTCAAGGACAAAGTATCAAATAACAGAAGACTCAATTTTTCTTCCTTTGTAATTTTCTCATTAACCAAAACTTTTTCTTCCTTTAATATTTTCTTTAATTCTTTTCTTGTTTTAACAAATCCTAAAATATCTCTCATAACCACAAGCAACGGAATGCCGTTTTTCCTATCATGACTTGGAACAACTAAATACTTTGTTCCTTTTCGAGGAATCGGCCATGTCTTGCTCACTGAGTGTCTTGTTGTGTATGCCATTTACTTTTTCCTCTCCTTCTCTTTTTTCTCAGGAGCTTTTCTGTTTAACGCCTTTAATCTTTTCCTATCATCCAAATTCAATTTCTGAATCTGCAAATTTGAACAATTAAAAAATATATTTATCTTTGTCCCGTCTTTTTTCTTTATCTGAATTCCTTCAACAGCAACCCGCCTTCGAGAAACATCAACAACTGAAATCTTTCCTGTTTTTCCTTTAAACTTTCCAACCCTGATTTTAACCTCATCCCCACTTCGCACAGGAAAACTTCGCTTCTCATATTTTTTTCTTAAGTCCTTTGATAAATTCGCACTCATCATTTTTCTTTTTGTGTGCAATGGAGCATTAGCTATGTATTTTCTCTGCTTTCGAGTTTGCGAACTTGATTTCCACGCTGTGCTAAATTTTCGTTTCATCTTAAACAACAATCCTCCCGATTTTAGCTACACTTTTCCATCTTTCCTGAACTTCCCGCGCAAGAGGCCCCTTAATCTGCGTGCCCTTTGGATTCCCTTTATCATCCTTAAGCAGAGCAACAGCATTATCACTAAACATAATCCTCTCTCCACTTTTCCTCCGATAAGGCCTCCTCATTCGAACAACAACTGCATCAAAAACCTCTCCTTTCATCTCTGGCTTCCCCTTCCTCACAGAAACCTTCACCCAATCAGCAATCTTCGCATATTGCTGTCTTTTCTTAGTTGTCTTTCCTTTTTTAACAGAAACAATCTTCACAATCCTCGCCCCACTATTATCAGCAGCTTCAACTAAACTGCCTATGTTTAGTCCTCGTGTTGCTTTTGCAGTAATTGCCTTCATCTTCGACTTTCCTCCCAAAGTTCATTTAATTCTATATACCCTCTTTTTGTAGTTGTGTTAGTTGCATCTTTCCAATATAGGTCTCCTAAAATAATACCTCCTCTTTTTCTAATTAATCTCCCCATCTTAACTTTAGGATTATCCTCTAAATAAATAGCCCTTATACTTTCGCTTGTTCTTCTTAAGACAACAAATCTCATATTTTTAAATGTCATACTTTCTTGTGAGCTTACATTCTTCTTTTTTTGTCCTATATACATAGTTTCACAATACTCTTCAGAGTACACTTTCCCAATTTCAGCTTCCTGTCTTTCTACTATTTTATTTTTCATTTTACTTCCTCTCCCCTGATTTTCCTAACCACAACATGATGTGTAATCTTGCTCAAAGGCCGGCATTCCTGAATCTCAATCAAATCCCCAATCTGAATCTCCCTCGCCATGCTCTCAGGAAGCCGAGCATGAATCTTCGTCTTTGATTTTGTATATCTTTCATATTTACTTACAAATTTAACTCTTTCAAATTCTATTGTAACTCTTTTTTCAAATTTTCGAATAACCATTCCTGCAAATTTCCGCCCCCGTGCCGAAATCCTTAAAGAGCCCAAAACCTCCTCACTCATCCCACCCTTGCCAGCACCCAAAGAGTCCCTGCTAACTGTTCCTACTTCTGTCTTTTTGTTTTCTTTTTCCTTTTCCATTTTTTGTTTTTTCTTTTGTTTAAGCACTTATCGAGCTTTGGTCAAATCCAAGTTCGACCAGCAATGGTCGAATCTTCTTCCGGTGATTTCCCTGAAGTTCAACTTCCCTTCCCTTTACTGTTCCTCCGCAACCAAGTTCTGCTTTGAGCTGTTTTGCGATTTTTTTCAAATCGATGCTCTTGTCAAACCCCGAAATCACTGTCATGATTTTCCCGAACTTCCGCTTCACAGTCGAAACTTGAATTCTTTGCTCGCTCTTGGCAAGGTCATCCCATGCCATGGCTTCAACAGGCAACCCTGTTCGTGGATCTATTTCCATGAGTATTATTTCTTCCTCGAGAGCATTTTTAATCTCGCAAGGGTCTTTTTCAGCTCCCGAATTTTAACTTTTCCACCCTTGCTCGCAGTCACGCGCGCCTTCACCAAATCCAAATCCAACTCGCTGATTTTCTGCTTTACTTCTTTATCTGTCAATTTTGATAGCTCTTTAAACTTTACCATTTTCAACTTCCTCCACAATCTGCTTCTTTGTCAAATCAATATGATCATGAATCTTTGCATCTGGCCGTAAAATACTAACCTCAATTCCAACAGTCCCTGACTTTGTTTGCGCAACTGCCTTTGCCTTATTTACAACTTTTGAACTGTCCCCGACTTTTTTCAAATATCCTTTCTTAAATCTCCATGTCCGCGCCCGCGCACCCGGTAACTTTCCTGAAAGTTTTAACTCAACTCCCATTGCTCCTGCATCCTCAATTTGCTTTAACATTCTGTAAGCAACAATCTTAAATTTTAAACTCCCAAAATTCTCAATACTCATCGCAATATCATCAGCAACAGTTTGTGCATCCAAATATTTTTCAGTTACTTCCTGAATTTCAATCTGAGGATTTTCAAAATTATATCTCTTTTTCAAAATCCGCGTTAAAGTATCAACTCTCTCCCCTCCCCTTCCAATCACCAATCCCGGCTTATTTGTCCTCATAACAACTTTTTCTCCAATAGGCGTATAAATAATTGCAACTTTGCTCACTTTCCCCTTCCCAAGATAATTCTTGATAAATTCCCGAATATTAAATTCTTCTTTCTTTAACTCAACAAATTTTCTCTCTTCCATTTTATTTTTTTCTATCTCCACATTTAATCATAACATGCGTCCTCTTGTATTTTGTCCCACCAAACCGATGCATTTGGTCTGGCGCTTTATTCACAATAACTTCTCTTATTCGAGTGTTCTCCATCTCAAGCCCATTCATCGCACTATTTGCATCCAAACTCTTAAGCAATTTAATAAAATATCCAGAAGCTTTAACAGGAAATTTTCCAGACATCATGCCCTTGCCATTCAACTTCTTCCCCTTCCGATGCGCCAACTCCCCTTTCATCGGAACAGCCATTTTTTTCTGTTCAACCATTTTAAGATTATTAATTGCCTCTTCAATTTTCCTATTTTTAATAAACTTTCCAATTGCTTTGCTATACTTTAGAGAAATCGGCAAACTTTTCCCATGAACACTCGCAACATGTTTGTTTTCAACAACAACTTTCTTTTTCTTTTTTGGCTTTTCTTTAGCATCTTTTTTCGCGCCACTCTTCTCCGAGCCCTTCCCCGAAGCCGCGCCTTTCCCCTCGCCAGAAACTTTTTCCCCACTCTCCTTTGCCTTATCTTCAGCAATTTGCTTTTCCTCTTCTTTCTCTGCAATCTCTGCTTTCTTTTCTTTCTGCACAATAGGAGCAGGAGCTTTAACTACTGCTGGCTTAATCTGCTTTTGCTTTTTCATCATGTCTTGTTGTATTAATTGTTCATCTGCCATTATTTCACACTCCTTGAAGCTGAACTTCTTGTCGCCCCAATTCCTGCTGAACCATGTTTAACATTAACTCTTGTCTGTGAAAATTCTCCTAACCGATGCCCTAACATCTCAGGCTCAATATCAATCTCAACAAAATTCTGCCCATTGTAAATCCCAATCCTCATTCCAACCATCGCAGGCACAATTATAATGTTCCTGTCATGAGTTCTAACCTTCTTGCTTTTCTCAATTTTCTTTCTGCTCCTTAAAAGAAAAGTCTCAACAACATCTGTATTCCTAAGCAATGTTCTCCTTTCCCTCGAAGCAACAAACTGTGCAAATTCCCGAATATCAAGTTTCTTCAACTCTTCCATTGTCTTACCTCGAAAAGTAAATTCCTTTTTCCTTTGAACTATTCTTTCTGCCATTTTTTATTTCTTCCCCCTTTTTCTTCCAGTTCTCGAAGCCCTTATCGAACCGACTTTCGCCCCTGCAGGAGCATTTCTCTTTGGAATTTTCCCTGTCTGCCCATGAGTTAAATTTTTCCCCCGCCCTGAACCAAAAGGATGGTCAATTGCATTCATGCAGACTGCCGAAGTCCGAGGCCATAATTTAGATTTTGCTTTCTTAATATGATATTTCTTCCCTGCTTTCACAACTGGCTTATCTCCTCGCCCGCCTCCAGCAACAACCCCAATACTCGCCCGACAATCACTATTAAATACTTTTTGTTTCTTCGAAGGCATCAGTAAAGTAACTTTCCCCTTTTCTTTTTTAACTACTGTTGCAGAACTTCCTGCACTTCGAATAAACTTGCCTCCATCCATAGGCTGTGATTCAATATTAAAAACTTCTGCACCCCTAGTTATATCTTTCAAAGTAGCCACTCCTCCAACTTCGCTTTTACTAAAATTAATTTTCTGCCCTTCATAAACTCCCTCAGCAGCAGGATTAAAAAAAATCTCACTCCCAATTTGAATTTTCGTCAATGGAGCAGAATGCCCAGCTGAATGAATCAGTTTTACAATAGTTCCCTCTCCTTTCAAATCCTTCAAATATTTTATCTTATGCCTAAATGCTTTTTTCCTAACTCTGTAAGTCATGCTTCCATGCCCTCGCGCCTGTGAAATTATTCTCTTTCCCATTTATTTCCTATCTCCTAATTTAGATAATTTATTAATTTCTGAAAATGTTATTCTTCCAATTCTGAATTCAACACCTCCCACTCTATAAACATCACAAGATTTTCTTTGAAAATCATTTTCAATCCAATGTTCATTTCCATTTTCAGTTCTTGTTCTTCTATCTCCTAAATATTCTGTTTTCATTTAAATCATCCCCAACTTTGTCGCAACATCAATCGCTGGATTTTTCTTATCCAAAGTGATGTACGCAAACTTTTTATTTAATTTATTTAAAGTATTAATCTTAACAACCTTGACTTTAAACATTTTCTCAAAATCTGCCTTAATCTTTTTCTTATTATCCTTGCCATCAACTTCAAAAAGCAGAACATTGTCTACCTCAACCATCCTAATTGCCTTTTCTGTTGTTATTGGTTTTTTTATCATTTTGTAAATTCTCCTTGGAATTTATATCTTGAAAATTTCCTTATTTTCATCTTGCTTCTTTCCCTAATTCCTCCATCGCACCCTCAGTATAAACAACCAGCCTCCCTAAAGGATACAAATCATTCATCATCAAATCCTTAACTCTCCTAACATCAAATGCCTTTGTCTTTAATTCCTCATCATTCCCAATCACAACCAAAACTCCTGCAAATTTTTTATATTTTCTATTTCTCAATTTCCCTCGCCCAGCTCTAACTTTTTTCTCAGGAACCGCAGCAACAAAAAGATTTCCTAAAATTTTCTCCATCGCCAAAACTAACTCCTTAGTTTTCAAGGAAATAATCTTTGACTCAACAACAATCGGCAAATTTTTAACATCCATCTCTGCTAAACGAGAATAACGATTCATAACCTTGCTAAAATCTCCAGTCCCAGCAACAGCACTTGCAAATGCAATCTCCCTCTCCTTCTTATTTATTTTCTTTTCTTTTAATATATGATCAATTTTTGGAGGATGCGCTCGCCTTCCACCCCGCGTTGAAGAAATCTCTGCACCAACATAATTAAACTGTGTCCCTCTCCTCCACATGATTTTTCGCGGAACTCTTGAACGCCCATGTCCATAACCAGATTTCCAAACATGCCGAAGATGCCGAATAATTCCAGATGCTGAATGCTTTTTCCCTGCTTTAAAATTCGGGGCATAGGGTTGCATAGTTTTCTCTGCCTCAAAAACTTTTTTCAAAATATCCTCACGAATTCGAGCAGAAAACATTTTAGGCAATTCAATTTCTTTCACTTTCTTTCCTTCAACTGATAATATTTGCGTTTTCATTTTAACATTCCTGCAATTTCTTCTTCAAATTTTCTTATTTGAGTATCATATTCTCGAGTAGAAACTCCTTTCTGAATCGCTAATTGTTGAACTTCTCGATAACCCTTAAAAGCACTTGCTAATGTAAAAGGGCCCCCATTATCTAAAATTTGATTTACTTTATCTTTCAATAATTCTTCTATTCCTTGTCTCATTAATCCCCAATTAACTTCATATGTTTTCATCGTAACTCCAGCACCTCATAATTTTTCTTTTCCTGCTTCTTCGTCGCTCTCAAAGGCTGTGTTAACACTAAAGCACGTTTCGAAGGCCCCTGCACACTCCCATAAACCACTACAAAATCAGTTTTAATATTCCCGTATTTCTTAAACCCCGATGACAAATTAATATTTTTTTCTTTTATCGAACCAATATCAATAACTTTACTATTAAAAACAGCTCTTGTAAACATCCCCATTTGCCCTGCCATCGGAACTCTAAAAGTCACCCGCGCAGGATGCCACGGTCCAATACTCCCTACTTTCCTCAATCCCTTCTCTGACTTATGTTGACGAAGAGCAATCCCAAACCTCTTCACAGGCCCCTGCGTTCCCTTTCCCTTTGTAACTCCTCGCACATCAATTAACTGCATATTTTCAAAAACATCCTTAATAGAAATTTCTTTTCCCAAATTTTCCTTAACAAAATTAAATTTCTTTTCCTTCGTCCCTCCAAGTGCAACTTCAATCATATCTGGTTTTTTCTTCAACCCAGTTTTAGAAACAACCGAATATAAAATAACACAAACATCATCATAATCTTTCACCTCGTCAATTCTTTTTTTTACTTCTTTTGGAATTTTTAACTTTCTTTTTAGTTCCTTATCCAAATTTGAACCCAAAACCTCCTCTTTAACAACACTATTTTTATAAAATCTCGCAGAAAAAATTTTCATCGGTGGACACTCAATAACAGTTACAGGAATTGAAATTCTCTTGCCTTTTGTCATTGAATCAGGTGTGTCATCTTTAACATAAGCACTTTTCATTCCAACTTTATATCCAACAAACCCCATTAATTTCTTCGAAGAATTTTTTTCATTTACACCCCTCCAGTTCACACTGGGCAAAATTTTTTTAGCTCGTTTTCTTGGCCAATACTGCAAACTTCCTCTTCGAGGTCTTGATTTCTGCGTCATGATTCCAATATAAAGTAATTTTTACCATGTTACTTAATTTTCATCCGAAAAATACATTTATAAAACTTCTTATTGTCTAAAAATTCTTCTCCCGCATCACTATTTGTAAACTTTATTACGATGATCAAATTTCAATAAAATCAATTCATCACCCTGAATAGCATAAATTAATCTAAATGGCCAAACATACATTGTTCTTTCTCCTCTTCTATATTTTAAAGGTTTCCCAACTTTAGGATTCTCAATAATCTTTCTTATTTGTTTCTTTAATTTTTCTAAAAGAAAATCATCAAGTTGTTTTGTTTGTTTGATGAAATGAGAAGATCTCGTTATTTTTTTGATTTTCCCCCACATTTTACCAAGAATCCATTTCCTTGAAGAATTCGTCTCTGCTTTTTGTTACTTTCTTGCCCATGTCAATTTCTTTCCAGATTTTATCAAGCTCCTGCATCTCTTTTATTTCCCAATCGCTGAGTCCCTCAACCTCTTTTAAAATTATTAAATCCCTTTTTCTAACTACAATAAATGCAGTTCCAACTTCCAAATTTCTTCTAGCAATTTCTGGAATTACTACTTGCCCTTTTGTACTTAGTTTTGTAATTTCCATAATAATGTAAGATTGTCTTACTATATAAATTTTTCTATTTTAGTTTTAATAAAATCATCGCAGCTTTCCAAGGTTGGCAGGCTTATGCAATACGGACAAACACTCACAATTTGACAAACAATCTCAAATCACAAACTCAACTTCTCTTTCCTCTTCTCTCCCATCAACCTCAATCTTCCGAATTACCTTCCCCTTCCTTACCGCCCTCTCTCTCATTAAAACAGAATCTTTTTCATCTTTTGGGATATCAATTTCATTTATTAAAAATGTGTGATTAATTGAAATTTTCTTAAACTCTCCAACATCAAATAAAATTCCCTTAACCAAATTAACATCAGTAGTCTTCAACTTGCAAAAATCAACTTTGGGTTTTTTATCTCCCTTCCCCGGTTTCCCAGATTTCGGCGCCTTCGGCTTTATCTTTAATTCACTATCTCCCACTTTAAAAGAAAGCGCCAAAAAAGATTTAGGAAATTTCTCACATAATTCAAATATCTTTTCTTTTGATATCTCAGTATCAATTAAAAATTTTCGAACACCCTGAAACTGTTTAACTTTACAATGAGCTAATAAATTATGAAACTCCGGAATCTCTTTTAAGTTCCTCGTAGAAATAATCGCCCCACTCATCAAAACACTTTCACCCTCATCAATCTTTTCAGCAACTGCCTTCACCAATTCATTAGCATATTCATAACTCATAGCAATCGAAAATTTGCCTCTTGATTTTCTAGCATCAACAAGCGCCCTATCTTTAAATTCTCCCCTGCTAAATTTCATAAATTGCAACTTAACACTTTCATCAATGCTTCCATCAAAAATCTTTTTCACAAAACTTTCCATAAATATAAATTTCAAAATAAATTTATAAACTTTTCCTAAATCGGCTTTGGTGAAATCATAAGATATATAACATTTTTCTCAATTTAAAATCTACATTGCGAGACAAATCATGTCGAGCAATGCTGGGCGGGCGGGTAGGGAATTGAGAAAAATGTTCAAAAATTTAATGATTTCACCAAAGCCCCTAAATCAGGATCTGTCCGATGACACATAATGATTTTAGAATTCTAGATTCCCCCTATAAATCCTCCTTCGTCGGAAACCCGCCCTTTCTCGCGACTTGACTCGCCTTTTTGCACCCTTTTGAAACTCACTCGTCAAATCACTCGCCACTCCCGTATTCGCCCCCCCAAGATTGTGAATTCCAAAATCATTCGTAACTGTCGGAGATACTGAAATCATTCCAAAGTTTTATATATATTAAAATATATTTCACAACATGATTAATGAAAAGACACTAAAACAGTTAGTTGTAATTGCTATGGTTATAGTTCTTGTTTTTTTTACTATTTTAATTCTCCGTCCAGTTGCAATGGCAATTATTTTTGGCCTTGTTTTAGCATATATTTTAAATCCTGTTTACAAAATTATTTTGAAGATTTTTAGAAATAAAACAATCTCTGCTTCAATTACCTGTATAATTGTTCTTTCTTTGTTTTTTGTTTCAATTTGGTTTCTCATTCCAGTTTTAGCGTCGCAGATTTTTGATTCTTACAGTGCAGTTCAGTCATGGGATGTCCTCGGCTTATTCAAAAGGTTTTTCCCTTTCTTATTCACTTCAGAACAAATTACCTCAAATTTTATCGCAGCATATAATAATTTTGTTACAAATACTGTGAACACAACTCTCCATAAACTTACAGATTTTTTAGTTGACCTGCCAGGACTTTTGCTGAAATCTCTTGTAGTTTTAATTGTTTTTTTCTATTCTCTGCGCGACGGAGACAAATTAATTAAATTAATAAAAGAAACCCTGCCCTTTAAACGAGACATTACAAATAAATTTATAAAAAAATCAAAAGACGTAACTTTCTCAGTTGTTTTCGGAAGAGTTGTTATTGGAATTTTAACTGGAATTTTAACAGGAATAAGTTTTTTCCTCGCAGGGGTGAACAATTCAATTCTTTTAACTTTCCTTTCAATTACAGCAGCGATTATCCCAATAATTGGCCCATGGATTGTTTGGATACCTGTAGTTATAAGTTTGTTCATTGCAGGAGAAACAGTTACTGCATTTATCCTTTTTTTGTACTGCGGACTTTTCATTTCATTTGTAGACAATATCCTCCATGCAGTGATAATCTCAAAGCAAACCCACATTCCAACTTCTTTAACCCTGATAGGGTTAATAGGAGGATTATTTTTGTTCGGAATATTCGGAATTATTTTAGGCCCGCTAATTGTAGCGTATTTAGGAGCTCTGTTCGAAATTTACAGGGACTATAACAAAAAAATTCAAAATGAGAGTAAAAGTAAAACACTCTGAGTGGTCTACTGGAAGGCCGATTGCAATTTTAAATAGAGAAACAGCTAAGAAGCTCAGCGCTCATGTGAACGATAGAATTTTAATAAAATCAAAATCAGGAACAATCATAGCAACTCTTGATTTATCCTCTCAAATCGCGAAAAAAAATCAAATAGTTCTTTCTAAAGAAATAATAGACAATTTAGACATAAAAAATAATCAAAGAGTAGAAATTGAAATCGCGCAAAAACCCAAAGTGACAAAACTTATCAACAAAAAACTACAGTGTAAGCCGCTTTCAGAAAGAGAAATTTACAAAATAGTTAAATCAATTGTCAATAATTCTCTTACAGAAATTGAAATTGCATTTTTCATTTCATCAATCTACAAATGCGGGATGACTACAGAAGAAACAGTATTTTTAACAAAAGCAATGTTCAAGACAGGAAAAAAATTGAAATTAAAAAATAAAATTGTTGTAGATAAACACTGTATTGGGGGAATTGCAGGGAACAGGACAACTCCAATTGTTGTTTCTATTTGCGCAGCTCAGGGGTTGGTTTTTCCCAAGACTTCCTCTCGAGCAATTACTTCTGCATCTGGAACAGCAGACACAATGGAAACTATCTGCAATGTAAACTTTAAATTAAAAGAGCTTAAAAAAATAATTAAAAAAACAAATGCATGTTTTGTTTGGGGAAGCGGATTGGGATTTGCCCCTGCCGATGACAAAATAATAAGAGTTGAAAAAATGATTCACATAGATCCTGAACCAAATCTTTTAGCATCAATTCTTTCAAAAAAATTAGCAGTAAGCAGCAAATATGTTTTAATTGATATTCCATATGGAAAATACGCAAAAGTAAATAAGAAAACGGCTCAGGATTTGAAAAATAAATTTGAACTTCTTGGAAAAAAATTCAAACTAAAAATGAAAGTTGTCCTAACTAATGGAAACCAGCCAATTGGAAACGGAGTCGGCCCTGTTCTTGAACTGCGTGATGTAATCTCTGTATTAGAAAATAAAGGCCCTGAAGATTTAAGAAAAAAATCTGTTTTTCTTGCAGGAGAACTTTTTGAACTTGCAGGAAAAGCAAAAAAAGGCCAGGGAGAAAAACTCGCAGAACAAACTCTCTCATCAGGAAAAGCGCTGGAGAAATTCAATCAGATTATCAAAGCTCAAGGAGCAGAAATTAAAAAAATAAAATCTCATTTAACTTTAGCAAAATTCTCTTATAATTTTAGGGCATCTAAAAGTGGAAAAATTAAGAAAATAAATAATAAAAAAATAAATCTTCTTGCGAGATTTGCAGGTTCTCCTAAAAATAAAAAGTCAGGTCTTTATTTGCACAAACATGTAGGAGACAAAATAAAAAAAGGAGATAAATTGATTACGATTTATTCAAGTTCAAAAAAGAGATTGAAGGATGCGAAGGAATTTTACAAAGAGTCAAGGTCAATTGTTGTTGGTTAATCCCCCCTATACAAAAAATAATGCAAATTCTCTAAAAAACCAATTTCCCTTTTCTTCAACCCCTTCTCTCCTAGTTTAACTTTCCCTAAAATTTGAGTTATCTTCTCTCCGCCTAACAGCTTCGGCAAAATCACATAATCTGCCCCTTTTTTATATAGTTCCAGAGCATCATCAATGCTATTTCCAACAACTATAATTGATGTTTTTTTATGAATCTTCTTAATTTTCTCAATAAGATTTAAATTATCTTCCCTGTCTGGAATTGTGCTAATAATTATCTTTGGGTCTATAAGCCCCAATTTTTCAACAACATCGGGATTTCCAAAGTCTCCATACAAACAAGAAATTTTTTTATTCATGAGCGCTTTAATTATTTCGGGATTGTGGTCGATGACTAAAACTTCTTTTTTTGCATTTCCTAATTCTTTCAATATCAGCGACCCCATTCTGTGACACCCTAACAAAATAATTTTCTTTTTTCTTTTCAATCCATAATTAAGTTCTTCTTTCTTTGTATGAACTTTGTTAAACAAATTAATTTGGTGCGAATTGATTTTATAAATCAGAGATTCATATTTAATCGAGTAACTTGTTAGCGACATTGTAATTATCGTCACAAAAACCAACACACTGAAAATGTCCTGACTTATTTGAGCAGAAATTAAACCTGCAATTAAAATAATTAATGCAAACTCACTTGACTGTCCCAGAGAATTCCCTGTTAAAAAAGCAGTCCTGTTTGTATAGCCAAATAATCTTACACTCATAAAAATTATTATCGGTTTAATCAACATAATTAAAAATAAAAGAGTCAAAAACAACCACCAGTGCTCCTTTGAAATCCAAACAAGCTGCATTCCCAAAGAAACAAAAAGTATCGCCCCAAAAAAATCCCTCAGCGGATGGACTCTTCCTTTAATTTCTGTTTTAAAAGTTGAATTTGCAAGTGCAACTCCTGCAAAAAAACTCCCAATAATTAATGACAACCCAAAAAAATAAGCAGCCATTGAAAACATAAACAAAAACGAAATTGCAGTTATTAATAAAAGTTCACTTGACTTCGCAGATAATCTGAAAATCGGATTTGACAACTTTGCCAAAACAAAAGCAACAATTGCAAAAACAACTGCTTTTGCCAGCGACAAACTAATTGTCTCTAAGGTAAAATTAGTTGTCAAAATTGTAAGTGCAATAATCGCAACAATGTCCTGAATTAGCAAAATCCCAATAATAATTCTTCCATGCAAAGTTCCGAGCTCATTTTTATCAGAAATTAACTTAATAACAACCATAGTACTGCTAAATGCAACAACCAGCGTCGCATAAATTATTTCCATACTATTAAATCCAAGTCCAAAAATAATTCCCCCTGCAATCAATGAAATCAAAATCATTTGAACTAAACTTGTAATTGTCGCTACCTTTCCAACTTGCTTTAAACTTTTAAAATTTATTTCAAGTCCTGCAAAAAAAAGCAAAAATGCAACCCCAATTTCTGACAATGCTCTTATAACTTCAGAACTGCTCACAACCCCCAATGCAAGCGGCCCGAGCAAAATTCCTGCGACAATATATGCCGGAATTTTCGGCTGCCTTAGCAATTTGAAAACAAATGCAAGAAGCCCTGCAGCAATTATCATCACACCTATTTCAAATAAAATTATGAAATTTTCAGGAATTGTCAGGACTAATGAACTTAATGCTGTCACCATCTTTATATTCATTTTAATAATTGGGCATATAAAAATGTATTGCTACACCAACACCCAATAATCCTTCACTCAATTATCTTTCTTTTTCTAAAATATTTCCGGGCATTAGTTTTAAAATCTTCAGCGAACATTTTTTGAAATAATGAAGAGCTCATTTTTATTTGACTTTCGATGAATTTTTTTTGTTCAACAAATAATCTATTGTCATTTTTTAATTTTTCTGCAAAAAGTTTGACATAATCTAAATCAGTTATTGGCACTTCCATTTTTTCCCTCCTTTATTATTTTTTCATATTCTTCGAATTTTTCTTTTTTAAAATTTCAGAAAAGAAAGTCCTAAGATGTCTTGCATCTTCAATATCTTTTTTCCCAGACAAAATTATTTCTTTATATAGGATTTCAAATTCGATTTGAGGAATGTTGAAAGTAAAACCATCTATCCTTATTTTTTGGGGATGTGAAAATTCATAATATTTTGCTTTTCTTGTTTGGTCAATTGGCATGAATTCAATATTTGGGAACATTTAATTTTTTCTTGCAAAACGAATATTTATTGATTCATCTAAATAGGATTGAATTTTATTTACGTCGTCTCCTTGATAACACCAAAATCCGTTGTCTTCTATATCTTTGAAAAACTTGATAAATTTCTCTTTTTTCATGATTGGAACTAATACATCAATGTCTTCTGTTCCTCTAATTCTTCCTGTCGAAATACTAACAAATTCTGACACAACTAAATAATCAGAGTGGTTTTTTAATATGTCAAGAAAATCTTTTAAGAAGATGTCTAATTCTGTTAATTCTCTGTTGATAATTATTGTTTCATCTTTAATTTGATATCCGTTTTCCATTGGAATATTAAGGTTTTAAATTATATAAGATTTGTGATACGCCGACACCCGGAATCGAACCGGGGGGCCCAAAGGGCTCTGGTCTCAAGCCAGATGCAATACCACTATGCGATGTCGGCAGTGTTTATGCGATGTCGTGTTCGCCTTTTAGGCAAGAGGAATTTTTCATTCCGAACTATGCGATGTCAGCATAATTTAATCATTGATTTAGACATTTTAAAGTTTGCTACTCTGTAATATATGACCTAGTAAGAACTATAATTGGCTTGCCTTACTATTTAGTAAAGTAAAAATAAATTAACCAAATAGCGACGACAAACCTTCTGCTGCTGCAGATGCTTTTTCTTCTTTCTTTTCTTGTTTTTTCTCTTCTTTTGCTGGCTCGTTGCTTGATGTTGAAGGTGCTGCTGCAACTGCACTTTCAAGTTCTTTATCAATGTCAACGTCTTTGAGATTTGCTACTAAAAGTTTTACTTTTCCCTCGTCAACTTCTGCACCTGTTGCTGCGATGACTTTTTTCAAGCCTTCTTCGTCAACTGGTTTTCCGAGCTTGTGCAATAAAAGAGCTGCGTATACATACTCCATTATTCATCTTCTCCTAATTTAGATTCAAAATATAAACTTTGCAATTCCATGTATTCTCCAATAGCTAAATTAAATTCGTCGTGTGAAAGTTCTTGATGTTTAACCATATGTTCTATGTTTTGCATTCTTAGTCTATATTCATATTTATGCATTTTTTTCTTCCTCTGATTTAGATTCTTGCGGAATATTTTCTTCTGTTGGTTCTTCTTTTGCAGATTCTACTGGTTTTTCTTCGGCCGGCGATTCCTCTGCAGGTTTTTCTTCAACTTTCTCCTCCCCAATCAATCCATTTAAAGCCCTTTCATGGCTCGCTGCCTTCGACAACAAAATCCTAATTGTATTTTTGCAAATCCAATTCAGTGAAACAGCAAAACCCTTAGCTTTTGCAAAAATATTTTTCATTTCATCAACAGTTTCTTTACTATCAATTTTTAGTTCTTCAAAAATTATGTTATCTTTTGAATCATATGCAACATCTGGAATAAATCCAACTGAAAAAGGTAAAATGCCCAGTTTCCCCATAACACTTGCAGCCTCTTCATTAATTATTTTTCCTTTTTTTACAACTACTCTTGGTTCTAAGATTTCTATTTTTCCGTCTGTAATCTTTACTACTAATCCTAAACTTCCTAACTCGCTGACTGCCGGACCTGCTGGTAAATCTGTTGGACCTGCTTCGATTTCTACATCTTCTGGAGCTTCCTGTCCTGTTTTTGCTTTTACAGGATTTTTGTTTTCTGAAAGTTTTTTCGAAAGTTCAAATGCATCCATATCAGAAATTAAAATTGCAATGTCTTCCTTAGCATGACTTTTTAATTTTTTTAGTGTTTCTTTATCTGTGTTTTCAAGCGCTCGAATTAGCATTCTTTTTTTTACAACTCGGACTTCAACTTTTCCTCTTAAGGATTTTTTTATTTGTTGGAACTGTGCTGCGGGAAGTCCTTTTATTGAAGCAATCATTACTGTATTTTTTGCGTTCATTAAATTTACAAGTTCTTTTACTAGTGCGAGTTTTTCTTTTGATACATGAGTTTGTTTTTGGGGCGTCATTTTAATTTACTTTCTCCTTTTCTAACATCTCCTCCCCCTTCAAGATATATTTTTTCCATCTCAAACCTCCACGCGTAATGGTTTCCCCATTGTAAATTTAATCATAACACTTTTCATATTATCTTTTTTAAGAGGCAGTTCATGCAAAATTGCAGAATAAGCTGATTTTACATTCTCAATAATCTGCTCATCATTCATACTTTGCTTTCCAATAATTATTTTAATTGAGGGCTCTTTTGTTTGAATTCTTACACTATGATTAATCTTATCTACCAAATCTTTAATAGCTTTTTCATTTTCCTGCATTATAATTCCCATTTTTGGCGACGGCATTTTTCCTGCAGGTCCCAAAACTCTTCCAAAAGTTGTTGCAACTCCTGGCATATTTGGTCCAGATGCAATAAAAAAATCATACTTAGCAACTAATTTTTTAACTTTCTTTTTATCTTTATAGAGCGGAAAATTCTTTTTTGGAATTGTGTCAATTGCATCATTTTTCGATTCAATGAATCCGCAAACCTTTTTATCTTTTATTTTATTTGGAAGCGAGGCATAAATATTTATCTGAGTTTTTTTAACATCGAATTTTTTTAAATTTACAATTAAATCTATTGATTGGTCGAATTTTCTTTCCTTTGCATTTTTGCGGATTTCTATTAATGCTTTTTCAAGTTTTAAGTTGTGTTTTAAGTTGTTCATTTTCTGATTAAAACCTTCTACCGATGCATCGACATTTAAGAAAATCAAATGTTGATGATGTAGTATAGTTTACAATATTTGATTGAAATAGAGGTTTTTAAATTTACCTATTTGCGGAAATTTCTGCAAACTTTTATAAACCCTTAAACAAATCAATAATTATGGAATTTCCAAAATGTCCGAAGTGCGAGGAGGGGAAGTTGGTGCCGTTTTCATTTAAAGAAGACGTTTATGAAAAATGGAAATGCACTCACTGCGAATTTGAGCTTAGAAAAAAAGAAAGATATTGATAAGTTCTTCTAATTAGTTAAATTACTTGTTTAGTTAGTTTAAACTTTTCTCCTGAGTAATAAAATACTTCCGACTGCTCCAATTATAAAAACTATTGGACTTGCAGGAATTCCAATCAAAAAGAAAATTACATGAAGAGCCTCAAAAAAATATTTCAAAACAACAATGTTTTCACTAATCATAGTAAGAGCATAAAAAAAGTTATGAAGCAACACCGACGCTAAAAAAGCCACAGACGAACTTCCGGTCATCATCAAAAACCATTTTAATTTTCCCTTTATTTTTGCTTTTTTTGTTAGATAAATTAACACCCCTCCTAAAACAAGAAACAAAAGTGCCAAAAAAGCACCAACCATAAAAAACTCTCTTTTCAAAAATTCCTCGTTAACTCCAATAAACAACCCTACAAGCAAAATAAAAATTGCAATTAAACTCCAAACTATCCAAAATATTCTCCTCTTAATTTTTTTAACATTAGATTTCATTTTCCATAAATTAATCTATTAAAAATCAGTCCAACAGCAATAACTGCTACGATCAAAGGAATCCAGGGAATGTCAATGTTCCAAAATCCTAAGTCGCTTAACAGCCAGACAAGTGCAAAAATCAATAAGATAACTGCAAAAACTGGGAAAGCTCTTTTATTTCTCATAGTTAAATAAAGAAAAAAGGATTTATAAAATTATTTGTGTAGCGAAAAGTTTAAATAGTATCTAACCATTATTTATGTGTATGAATATTCGTCAGAAAGATTTATTGAGGGTTAATGAGGGATTTGGAGGAAACCTGAGAAGCGATTCTAGTGTAGATTTTGCATTTAAAATGATGGAAAACAAAAAAATTGGTCCATATAAAAGACTTGCATTTTTGTGGAGAGCCATCATTGTTGATCATCCGTTTTCTGACGGAAATAAAAGAACTGCAGCATTTGTTGCATTTGCTTTTGCAAGTGAACAAAAAAAACAAGTTGACAGAGAACTTTTGATTCATCATATAATATCAATAGCAAAAAATAATATTTCAAATATAAGAAATATAAAGTATAGATTAAAAAATGCAATTAGGTAAAATTAAAAAAATTTTGAAAGAGAATAAAGAAGTTTTTGAAGCGCTTGAAAACTACGACAAAACTAAACAACTACCGTTTCAAAGAAAAAGGATAGATATAACTCTTTCAGTGAAAACTATAAATAAACTTAAGAAAATAAAAAAGAAAACAGGGAAACCAATTTCTCAGATTATTGAAAGTAAATTTAAGGATTAATTATCCAACTCTCGCAGTTTTTTCTAATTCTGATTAAAATCCAAGAATCTGTTCGTAATCTTTATGATCCATCCAATCTAAAACAACTGTAATAATTTCAACTTTATTTGGAGTTGTAATAGTGTATAATAGTCTCCAGGCATTTGGTAAATTATATTTCCAGAGGTTATTAATATCATATTTTTGGATTAGAACTTTTGGAATTAACCTCTTTCTAATCTGCACACCGCAAAAAGCATTATCTATTAAATCTTTTTTTGCTCTTAACAAATGTTTTGAAAATTCTGGATCTGTTTTTAGAATCTCTTTCCAGGCTTGTTTGATTCTTTCATCTGCAAACACAACACTTTTACTTGGTTTTCTTATTCCCATGTTAATTCTGGTTTATTCTCATATTTTTTTCCTAGTTCTGGATTCCAAATATATCCAACAACTCCCTGACTGTCAATCGCGATTTTATTTATGTTTATAAGGTAAAGAATTATTATCTTATATGTCTGGTACATTATTTTTTTTGGCAAATTTTTCCAAAGTTGGTAGAGTTTAAATTCTCCAGAATATTCTTCTATAAATTTCTCGACCATTAGAACTGTGTCTAGACGAGGATAACGTGCAGCATTTTTTCTTATTTTTAGTTGAGTTAGCATTCTTATATCAATTGATATAAGTATTTATATTTTTTGGTTTTATTCTTTATCAAGTTCAGAAAGATATTCCCGTATCCTCACAACACTTGGTTCAACATGAAACTTCAGGATTTTCTCCTCGAAAATTTCGCTCATCTTAGAAAACTCACTTAAATTATACAAATTCGCGTTTTTATCAACCATCATTAAATCTCTCAAACGCTTTAATTGTCTTCTGATGTTTGATTCTGCAAGTCCTCTCAATTCAAGTTTATTTTCTCTACGGATTTTTTCAACTCGCCCTCTAATTTCTTCAGAATTAAGTTTCTTTTTTTGTTTTTGAGAATTAATCAACACTGTCAAAATATCAACGACAACATCTCTTGAATCTCCAGGTTGCAACAAGCCAAGAGAAAGGCATATTTTTTTCACCAACTGCCGCTGACCCATATTATAAGGCCGTTCGTATTTTCGCAGTGTTATTTCGCTTAGTCCTGTATCTTTCATATAGTTGAGATACAAACAACTTTTATTAATGTTTTGATATTTTTGTTTATTAAGGTGGAATTTCACTCTCCATTTTTACCTCCTTTTTTATTTAGATTGAGAATAAGAGCAGACCTTGTATCAGATGAGCCGAGAGATATTGAATTCCGATGGTGGAGGAATTTTGCCATTATGTTCCGGCGATTTGTTTCTGACCTATTGACAAGGCCTGCCCTAAAGAGGACAGGATTCATAAAAAAGTTTTCGATAAGTGCTGACGAATCTCTTTTTTCCATAATTAATTTAGTAAAAAGTTGTTTATAAGCGATAAGAAGAAAAGATAGTTAGGGGAAATATGTAGGAGAGGTATATAAATCCTTAAATAACTCTCTCCAATTCTATTTCCATGTTAGACATCATAATAGAAAACAAAGAGCTGATAAAATTAATTTACGGAATTATAGTTACACTTATTTGTGTTTTCATAGTTTTAAGAACAGACAAACTTTTTCGATTAAGTATGCATCATGGAATCAGATTTTTCAGAAACGCGTTCTTTTTTTATGGAATTGCATTTGCAATACGGCATGTTTTACCGACAATATATTCCTGTCCTGCAACAACAAAATTCTTTTTTGAATTTTTTATAATTATGGCTGGATTTTTTCTTTTGTTTAGTCTTATTTGGAAAAAATTTGAAATCAGCAAACAAAAACTTTATAGTTCATTATTCAACAAGAAACTTTTAATCTTTTATACAATGGCCTTTGTAGTTGTTCTCTTAGATTATATTTGGAGTGCTTTTTGTTTTATGTTCCTCTCACAAATTATCCTTTTCATTTCTGCGTCGATAATAAGTTATGTGAATTTTAGAAAAAAAGGAAGCCAAAGAAAATTCCTAAAATTTTATTTTGTTGCGATGATGCTAAGTCTAATTGCCTGGATTTTAAATGCAATCGCCGCCCTGTATCTTGAATGGTCACCTGTTGCTCTCATCAGCATCTATATTTTAAACATAATCATTTTCCTACTATTCCTCTACGGAATAATCAATGTAATTAAATAAAAAATAAAATGGCGAAAAGAGAGCGACTGGATATCATAAGGGACATACTTGGTGCGATTAGAGAGAACAGGCAGATTAAGCCGACGCGGCTGCTTTATGCTTCGAATCTTTCTCCGCAGATGTTTAAGAATTATGTTGATGAGTTGTTGAAGAAGAATTTTGTTAAGCTTGAGAATGATAAGAAGGATAAGAAGTTTTTTGTTCTGACAAAGAAGGGGAATGACTTTCTTCATGAATATCGAGTTATTGAAAATTTTATTGAGAATTTTGGGTTGTAGGAGAGAATATATAAAAATTTAAATAATTGGTTGTTTTTGAATTAACATGGTAAAAAATAAAGGAATGTTTCCGTTTAAAACATTAAAAGACCAGAAAGTTTTTTCGATAATTATTCTTATTGCAGGATTACTTGTGATGTTTGTTACTGCTCCATTTGTGATTAAAATAGAGGCAATTGCTTTGGTGAGTGGGATAATTGGGTTGGTGTTATTTTTTATTGGTTTGTTTTATTTTTTAGATGCATTTGTTAATTAAAATGGATGTTAGAAAAAATTTATATGATTTAAAATATCAAACAGATTTAAATTATTTGAATGTTTCTCTTGTAATTGTTGCTACACTTTTTATCGCATTTATGTTTAGTTCGATTCCAATATTGAAAAAAGAGAGTGTTCTTATTTTAAAATTTTTGAGCATCTTTATTGTTGGAGTTGTTGTTTTAATTATTGTCTTATTTTTTAATAATAGATTATTTGAAAATAGGAAGAAAATTAGCAAATTGGGAATTAATTTGGAGGATTGAGTATATAAAAATTTATAAATTCCAGAGAGTTTTTTCTTTGATGGAACTCATAGCACTTTTATCTTCAAACAAAGAAACTTGGTCCCAGGTTTCAGGACTAATAAAAAAGGGAGAATGGGAAAACACAATTGTCCTTGGAAATGCAGATGCAAAAACATTTTCAATTGAAGGAAAAAATTTTGAATTTATCCAAGTCGATTTAACTAAAAAACTCCGCGACTTAAAAACAGAATTTCAGGAAAAACTCAAAGGAAAAATTAATGGAACAGAAGTTGCTTTAACAATTGCATCTGGAAACGGCAAAGAACATATGGCTTTAATCTCAGCACTTTTATCAATTCCAACAGGAATTAGATTTACTGCTTTGACTAAGGATGGTGTTGTTTTTTTATGATTAAAAAAATAAAAAAAGAACTAGATTAAACAAATAAAAAA
The DNA here is from genome assembly GCA_017609885.1 of Candidatus Pacearchaeota archaeon. Classification (GTDB taxonomy): domain Archaea; phylum Nanobdellota; class Nanobdellia; order Pacearchaeales; family GW2011-AR1; genus JACPLR01. The sequence continues at coordinate 7,464 of JAFCDB010000002.1, read as the reverse complement.
TAAATCAATTTAAAATTTACCTTCTTTTCTTTCTTTTAGCAGGTCTTCTTTTCTTTGCCACTTTTTTCTTTACTGCTTTTTTCTTTGCCGGTTTCTTTTTCTTAGCAGCTGCTTTCTTAGCTTTCTCTAATTTAGTTACTTCTTTTTTAGCTCTTTTAATTGCAGCAGAAAACTGCTTTGGTGTTTTTGGTTTTTTCATTTATACCTCTTTTTATTTAATTTACAAAAAGTTTTACTTTTTGTTATCTTAGTAACGATATTTCGGTTTAAATATTTTTTCTTTTTTAAAAAATTAGTTTTTTCTTGGAAAATTATGCAAATTTTCCGACGGTAATTAAAATCTTAAAAATAGCCACCTTAAAATTAAAAGAACAAATGAAAATAAAATAAGCCATGTGAAAACTTTGAAACTTTTTTTTGCAACTTTTTCAGATTTTGTAATTTTCAGAACTGTCAGATAAAAAAATCTTCCGCCGTCGAGAATTCCAACAGGAAGCATATTAAACAATGCAACAAGAATATTTATCAGAGCAAGCCACCATAAAAAATCATGAATCAAAATATAGCTATTCCTTCCATCTTTTGGTTCGTAAAGTGTTTGTTCATCTTTATAAAAATTAAGAAGAGGGTTTTTTGTTTGATAATATGAAATTCCGATAAATGGCGACTCATTGTCAAAAGGATTTGTTCCAAGAGTTAAATCAAATTCTTTAATCTCCCCACTAAATTTTATTTTCATATTTGCTTTATCTCCAGGAGAATAATTTTCCATTTCACTTGTCAAACTTTCATAATCATTTATTTTCATACCATTAATTTCAGTGATAGCAGCACTTTGAAAAAACTCCAATTTTGGAAAACCCGCATTTATCGAAGGAGAATCATAAAAAATTTGAACGCCTCCGCCATTTTCCAAGGAATTTTTCAAATTTTCAATTGGGACAAGAAACTCCACATTTTGATAAGTCACTTTTGTTAGATTAAATTCTCCAATTTGTTCATCTTTAATTTCATATTCTTCAATTAAATCTAGGATTCCTCTATTATCCATTCCTGAAACTTCCCATCCTCCAATTAAATCAATCTCCGAGCCATTAATCACTGCCATAGGATATGTATTGAAAATTGCCCCGCTTGCAACAAAAAAATTACTGAAAAATAAAATTAAAAGCATAAATGAAATAAGTGCAGCAATCGTATTTGCAAAAACTCCTGCTGACAAAACAGACATCTGCGCGAATTTGCTTTTTGAATTCATGCTTTTATCATCCTGCTCAACAAACGCCCCAGGAATAAGCAAAAGCAAAAATGCCAAGCCAGTGGATTTAATTTTTATTTTATTAAATCTCATGAAAATTCCATGCGCAAATTCATGCACAAACATTGTAATTCCAACAACTAAAATAAAATAAGTTGCGTAAAAAGTAGGAAAAAAACTTTCCAAGCCAAACACATTTGTAAAATAAGGAAAGATTGGAACAACAGGAGGCGCACTAATAATTTCAGTTATCTGCGGAAATTTAATATAGCTGTAAAGAATAAGCCCCACAAGATAAAGAATACATAACATTAAAATATACCCCGTAACAATTGAAAAATAACTTAAAACCTTCAAAGTTTTTTTATACTTCTGCCCAATTTTATCCATAATCTCAATGCCAAGCCCTGTTCGATAAAGAATCATAACTCCTTCAATTTTTATTCTATCTCTGTTTTTGTAAAAAATAATTAAAAGAAATAATGCAAAAGCTACAAGAATCCCAAAATCATATACATTGACAACATCAAAAAAACTCATCTAAACCTCATTTCTTTTTCATAGCCCTGAATTTCTTTTTTCCGCATTTTCTGCACGAAATTTTTCCTTCAAGTATTTTTTTAGGGTCAATTTTTCTTTTTGCCCCGCAATTTTTACATAAAAAAACATTGTGAAACATTCTGTTGTGTGCTGCTTGTAATTTTGCCATTATAATTTCCTCTTAATTATTTTAATTCCCTCAATGTCCCAATATTCAACTTGATCTTCTGGTTTGATTGGTTCTTCTATATCTTTTGGAGAGGGCAATTCAATTGTTTCAAAATTTTCTAAATCCATTACACTTACACTTTCCCCGCTTGCAGAAAGAACCTGCGCTTTTTTCTTAAGTATTAATGGAACCTCAAATCTTTCATGTCCGGGACGCGCAATAACTCTTTTATTTCCGTCAGTAAGCCCAACAGCCTCAATTCGAACTTTTGAATGTCCATGCTTGCCTGTTTTTGAAACATCAAATTTTTTCACTGTGCATGGCTCTCCCTCGATAATTATTACAGTTCCGTTTCGCACATCTGTTGCATTAATAATTTTATGCGCCATACAAATTGATGAGAAAATAGATTTATAAACCCTTTCCCCTGTTTCATTGAATGGAAAAAATTAAAAGAAATGATTTTGTTGAAATAGAATTTACAGGAAAAATAAAAGACGGAGAAATTTTTGATACAAATATTAAAGAAGATGCAGAGAAAATAAATATAAATCCTAAAGAAATAAAACCACTGATTGTTTGCGTCGGACAGGAAATGCTTATCAAAGGATTTGACAAAGCTCTTGAGGGGAAGGAAATTGCAAAAACCTACGAGATTGAACTTGAACAAAATGAGGCATTTGGCCCAAGAAAAGGAGAATTAATAAAATTAATGCCCAAAAAAATTTTTACTAAAAAAAATCTAGACCCTCGCCCTGGGATGACACTTGCTTTAGATACAACTTTAGTTCGAATTGCTTCTGTTTCAGGAGGGAGAGTGCTTGTTGATTTTAATAATCCCCTTGCAGGAAAAACTTTAATTTATAATTTTAAGATTGTTCGGGAAGTTAAAGATATAAAAGAAAGGATTTTTGTGATTATTGACTTTTTTTTAAAAGGCCAGAAGATTGATTTTGAAATAAAAGACAAAATAATTTTCAAAGCGCAGGAATTTTACAAACCATTAATTGAAGAACTTAACAAAAGATTCAAAGATGTTTTGGGAAAGGAGATTGTTTTGGAAGTTGTTAAGATGGATCCTTCTAAACCCCCTACCCCATCACAATAAACCTTATAAATTTACCAAATTAATTAAATAAATGGAAGAAATTTATAAAGAAGAGGAAATGCAGCAAAGTTCTAATGAATATAATCAAACTCCCGAATATGAGTCTGAAAAAACTTCCATTGTCCAACCTCTTGCTCAAGACACAATGGAAATTGATAGAGAGTTGGAAGAGCTTTTGAAAAAACAAAATGCAAAAATCAAAGTCGTTGGAATTGGAGGCGGAGGAAATAATACTTTATCAAGAATTCATGAAATTGGAGTTAGGGGAGGAGAAATGATTGCAGTTAATACAGACGCACAAGATTTGCTTTATGCAAATTCAGATAAAAAAGTTCTTATTGGGAGGGAATTGACAAAAGGACTTGGAGCAGGAAGCAACCCTCAAATTGGGGAGGAAGCAGCAAGAGAATCAGAAGCTGAAATAAAGAAAAAACTTGAAGGAGCAGATATGATTTTCATTACTTGTGGTTTGGGCGGAGGAACTGGAACAGGTGCAGCTCCTGTAATTGCAGATATTGCAAAAAAACAAGGTGCCTTAGTTATCGGCGTTGTGACAATGCCCTTTACAATTGAAGGAGAAAAGAGAATTGAAAACGCAAACATAGGACTTGAAAAACTCGAAAGCATTGTTGATACTTTAATTGTAATTCCTAATGATAAACTTTTAGAAATTGTTCCTGACTTGCCCCTGCAAACAGCTTTCAAAGTTGCAGATGAAATTTTGACAAATGCAGTAAAAGGAACTGCAGAGCTTGTAACAAAAGCTGGACTTGTTAATTTGGATTTTGCTGACGTTAAAACAATAATGGCAAATGGTGGAGTTTCCTTAATAGGTGTCGGCGAATCAGATTCTGAGAATAGGGCAAAAGAAGCAGTTGACAAAGCTTTAAACAATCCTCTTCTCGATGTTGATGTTTCAAACGCAAAGGGAGCTTTAGTAAATGTTATTGGAGGCACTGATTTAAGTTTAGATGAATCAAAAGTTGTAATTGAAGAGATTGGAAATCACCTTGGGGAAAACGCTAGGTTAATCTGGGGAGCTCAGATTTCTCCTGACATGGACAAAACAGTAAGGGTTATGTTGATAATTACTGGAGTCAAGTCCCCTCAAATCTCAGGATATTCTAATGTGATTCCTGTTGAAGAAAGAATGAAAGGCGAATTGTCGAGTGAGTTAGGTATTGAGTTTGTGAAGTGATTAATATATATGTTTTTAGATATATAACCTTAAATAATTATAAGTCGTCTTGATTATATGTCAAAAACTAGTAAAGATTTAAAAGAAATACTTGATGTGGAGGAGGAAAAAGATCAAGAGATGACAAATCAATTTGAAAATTTATTTTGTAAAAAAGATTGTGTATTTTTAGCTTTGATTGCTCCCTATGTTGGAAAGAAAATTAGTCCTTCAAAAGAAGCTATTGCAAGTTTGGGATTATCAGAAGAGTTTGGAGTTGAAACTGCAATTGAAAGTATTCGAGAAATCACAAATTGCAAAAAGCTTATATTATTAATTAATAGTCCGGGAGGTTTAGTACAATCTTCATATAAAATTGCAAGGGCTATTAGAAAAAATTTTGAAGAAATAATCGTATTTATTCCATATGTAGCCGCTAGTGGAGGAACATTAATTTCTTTGATAGGAAACGAGATTGTTATGGGCATGATGAGTCAACTTAGCCCAATAGATCCGAGTAGCGGAGGGAAGTCTGCTTTATCCATAGTTAGAGGATTTAAGAATGTAACAAATAATTTTGAAACTATGTCTGAAGAAGATGCCCATATCCTTTAAAAATTTTAGCAGAGAAGTTAGATTCTTCTGAACTTGATGAAGCTTTTTCTGGATTGCTTATGATGGAGAGGTATGCACAAGAAATTTTAGAACTTAGTGGAAAAGATAAAGAAATATCAAAGGAAATTGCAGAAAAATTAGTTAATGATTTTATTGCTCATGAACAGGTCATAAATGCTAATAGTGCAAAAGAGTTAGGTTTAAATATAAAAGATCACTTAGAATATAAAGAAGAATGGGAAACATTGAGAAATTGGTTGGCAAAAAATTTATTAAAAAGTGCTAACAAACACATTATTAGATATTATGTATCGGATGAATGTAAGAAAGAAAATTTTGAAGTGAAAAAAGATGATAAATGAAAAAGAAAATTATTCGGGAGTAGATCAAGGAAATTTTATTGAAGAATGGGTTGAAAAATCTAATCGTAACAATGAATTAATTGAAAGATGGAGAGAATATATACGCCAATCAATAATATTAATTTAATCCCAACTTCCCCAAATCCTCCAAAACTTTCCCCAAATCAATTCCATAACTTTCACAAACCTCTCCAATTTTCAAAAACTTAATTTCTGACTGCATCATCGGACAGTGCAAACAAGGAAAGTCAAATTTTTCCAAAACTTTTTCAGCTCCTTTGACTTCCAGAACTTCTTTTAAAGTAGAATTTTTATTTATTTTTTTCATTTTTGTAGTTTTCAATCGTTTTTCTCAACGCCCTTGTTCCCAAAACCGAGCAATGAATTTTAATTTGTGGAACATCCCCTCCCATTTTTTCAATTATCTCCTCATGAGTTATTTTTTCTGCTTGTTTTAAAGTTTTGCCTTTTGCAAGTTCGCACATTGCATCTGATGCAGAGATTGCAGCAATGCATCCGTAAGTTTTAAATTTTATATTTTTAATTTTTCCTTTTTCAATTTTCAAATAAATTTTCATTACATCTCCGCATTTCATATTCCCCACTTCGCCGACAGCATCGGGGTTTTTTATTTCTCCAACAAATTTTGGATTTTCAAATCTCTCAATAACTTTTTTCGAGTACATTATAGCGGCGAAAACCTCCTTAATTTTTTAATTATTCCTGGAAGAACTTTTAGAACATAATCAATTTCTTTTTCTGTTGTGAATCTACTTAGTGTTAATCTCAAACTTCCATTTGCCTGCTCATCTGAAAGTCCGATTGCTTTCAAAACATAACTTGGCTCTAAATTCATTTCAGAGCAGGCACTTCCAGTTGAAGAACAAATTCCTTTTTGGTCTAAATAGCCACCGATTGCTTCTCCTTCAACTTTGCTAAATGAAAAATTTGCATTGTTGCACAGCCTTTCCTTCATTGACCCGTTTAATCTTGTACCCTGAATTTTTAAAACTCCTTTAATTAATTTTTTTGTTAAAAAATTCATTTGTTCAACATGTTTTTCATCCATTGCAATTTTTACAGCTTCGGCAAAACCAACTATCCCTGAAATATTTTCAGTTCCACTTCGAAAATCTTTTTCCTGTCCGCCGCCATGCTGCCACGGTTCTATTTTTGTTCCCTCCCGAATATACAACGCCCCAACACCTTTGGGTCCGTGAATCTTATGCGAATTTAAAGTAACTAAATCAAGATTTTGTTTATTTACCTCTAATCCAGTTTTTGTATAGCTCTGGCACGCATCTGTGTGAAAATAAACTTTATTCTCTCTGCAAATTTTTCCTAATTCTTCTAATTTCTGAATTGCCCCAATCTCATTGTTTCCATGAATAATTGAAACTAAAATTGTTTCTTTTCTAATCTCATTTTCTAAATCGTTTGCATCTACAAAACCTTCTCCATCAACATCCAAATAACTAACTTCAAAACCCTGTTTTTCTAACCACTTGCAGGAATTTAAAACACACTTATGCTCAACTTTCGTTGTAATTATGTGGTTTCCTTTCCCCTTGTTTGCAAAAGCAATTCCTTTAATTGCAAAATTATTTGACTCTGTTCCCCCCGACGTAAAATAAATTTCTCCACTTTTCGCTCCAATTGATTTTGCAATTATTTTCCTCGCATCTTCCAAAGAGTTTTTTGCATCCCTTCCAAAATCATGAGTCGAAGAAGCATTTCCGAATTTTTTATTAAAATAGGAATTCATTGCCTCTAAAACTCTCTCATCAACCTGCGTTGTTGCCCCATTATCCAAATATATTTTTTTAAATAACATAGACCTTTTGACAAAATTTACATTTTTCAGAACAATTGCATTTCACATGCTTCTCAACAAGCCTAAGAAGAGGAAGAACTGTTTTTTTATTCAATGAATAAATTCTTTCCTTTCCATTTTTTTCAACATTTACAATATGGCAGTCAGAAAGCTGTTTTAAATTATGCGAAACCTTGCTTTGCTCCTCGCCAACTTTTTTTACAATTTCTCCAACATTCATTTTTTTCTCTTTCAAACAAAGAATTATACCTAACCGCGTTTTATTTGCAAAGTTGATAAAAAAATTTTCATATGATTTTTTATTCATATGAAATATAATTCATATGTGTTTATAAAGTTTTTGTTAAATCTTGTAACTACTACAAAATTAAATCAATGAAAAACTTTATAAACTCTCAATT
>JAFCDB010000016.1 GCA_017609885.1 Candidatus Pacearchaeota archaeon | reverse complement strand
GAGAAATTTGAGCTTTTGAGGACTTTTGGTTCTGAGCCATGTATTAATGATAGTGATTGTGATGAGGGATATTTTTGTAATGACGACGGCGAGTGTGTTCCTGTAGAGGAGCCAGAATGTGAAGATGATGAAGATTGCGATGAAGGATATACTTGCGAAAATGAAGTTTGCGTTGTTTCAGGAGATATAGGAGATGATTGTTTAGTGAATGATGATTGTTTTCCTGGATTGGTTTGTGATAATTTTGTGTGTGTTCAGTATGAGGTTGAATGCACTTCAAATTCTGATTGCGGTTCAGGAATGATTTGTGAATACAATCAGTGCATAGAGGAGCCGTTTGAAGGTTGCGTAGATGATTATGATTGTTTAGATGGAGAAATTTGCAATGACGACGGCGAGTGTGTGGAAGAGGGATGGGTTTCGTGGGGATTGATAATAATTATAATTATCATTGTCCTGATTGTGATTGCAATTATGGTTATTTTGTTTATTATTTTGAGCAAGTCAAAGTCAAACACTCTTGCTCCTCCAAAGATGCAGAGCAAGCCTGGGCCTAAAGCGCCTCCCAAACTTCCTCCTAAAAAAGTTTAAGTAATCTTTTGGTTTTAATTTTAAATGAAACTTAATAATGTTTTTTTATTAGGATTGATTGTATTTCCTGTTTTGGTTGTTTTAGGAGCTGTTTTGCATTTTGTTAGTAATGGAGATGTTAATGCATTATTTTGGATGGTGATTCCTTCAGTTGTCTTTGAAGAATTATTTGAAAGTTGCTGTTTTGAATTTTCAAATTGTTTTATTTTCAATAGTTTGTTTGTATTTTTATTTTGGTATTTTACTGGAATTTTGATTAGTTGGATTTTTTGCAATTTTAAGACTTTGTTGAAAAAGAGAAAATTTGCAATTTAATTTTTTATCCCTCCCACAAACCACCTGAGCAAACGCTTTTAGCGTTTGCAGATTTTAATTAAAAAATTAAATTGATAATAATTTTCAACAAAGTCAATTTAGAAGATAAATTTATAAAGTTTTTTCTGCTGATTGTTGGATGGTGAAAAAAAGTTTGGTGATTGTTTTTTTGGTTTTGTTTTTTGTTTATGGAGTTGGGGCTGATCCAATTCCTGTGACAGAATGCGGTACTTTAGATTTTCCTGGAGAGACTTATGAATTACAAAATGATATTGTTTTTTCAGGTCCAAGTTCAATGTGTTTTGTAGTTAATTCATTTGACGTAACTCTTGACGGAGTAGGACATACAATTACCTCAGATTCTTCAGACTCTCTTACCATTGGGGTTATTGCTACTAATCTTTATGATATAGAAATAAGAAATTTGAATATAAAGGATTTTGATATAGGCATTAAATTAGTAAATACTGACTCATCTAATATTGATAATAATGATATTGAAGCAAATACTCAGGGAATATCGATTATTGATTCCAACAATAATGTTTTAAGTAATAACAAGATTTCTGATAGTGTCTATGGGATATCAATAGAAACTAGTGGGGCTATTCAGATAAATGATAATTTTGTTTGTGACAATACTATTGATTTTTTCTGTTCATCATCTTTAGAATTAACTGGAATTGGGAACAGCTTTGATAATTTGAATGAATGTGATGGGTGGCCGACTTCGCCTATGAATTATGTGCCTTGCGAAGCTGGATGTGTAGATTCTTTTGAATGTGATGATGACGATTCAAATACAATTGATAAATGTATTAGGGGTGTCTGTGAAAATATAGTAATTAATTGTGATAAAACTCATTCTGCTGATATTGATGGAGATTACAAGATTGAAGGAGATCCAGATCTTGAACTTTCATATGTGATTGAATTGTATTATGCGGATGAATATCATTGTGATGATTCTGAGGATGGTTATGCTCCTGGCTCAGGTGATCAATCATGCACTTCACATGATTCAGATTATAATCCTGCAGATTGGGATATAACTCTTTCAGAATTTTTGAGAACATTGGAGATTGCTGGTCAAGGGGGATATTTTTATTGTCATGAAGTTGGAGAAGATGACTTTTGTTTAGGATATTATCAAGAAGTTGTTGATGCCTGCATAGAAGAACCTCCAATTTCGCAAGCATCTTGCGCATTATTTGATGAACTTACATGTCAATCAGACCACACAACTGATGAAAATTATCAAGAACTAATTTTAGCAATCCAAGAATTTCCTGCGTAAGAAAATCCTGTGGAGTGTTTTGAGTTTATGGCTGATTCAAGCGGGCAAACAAAACCTGGAGATACTTCAGGACTTCCTGATGAAGCAATTGATCCTGAAACTGGAAAGATTATTTGCGGAATTTATTTTGATTGTAAATGTGACTATGATAGTATTGAGAGTACATGCGGAAATTGGAGGGGATGGGAAGAAACAATTGATGATTGTGTTAATGATCCTGAATTAAAAGCATTGCTTGATGGAGGATTTTGCAGGACGATTCTTTCTGCGTTGCAGGGAGATTGTGTAAATGAGGGAGATGTTATGACAATTTCCTGGACTTCTGTTTGGCATAATGAAAATGGAGATGTTCCCAGTCCTCCTGTGGAAAAACCTGATTGTCAATCTGGGAATGTGGATTTCCCCTGCCCGGAAAAAAGCGCGTTGAGATTTTTTTCTTGGGTTAATTTTTTAATTGCATGGATTTTTGCTGCAATTGGTTATTTTGTTTTTGGAAATGTAAAGTAAACTCATTAACTTAACATCCTTACACTTATTTTTTGTTCATTAATCATAAAAATATCAAAAATTACACAAGGATAACAGATATGGCAACCAATTATCGAAAGAAAATAATGTTAAGTTATGAAGTGGACTTAACAGGAAAGAATAATTTATAAAGTATTTTATCTATGTGTTTTAATGAGGTTGAAGTATTTAATTTGCTTTTTTTTAATTGTGTTTTTTAGCTTTGCTGTTTTTGCAATTTTAGGAGAAGGAACTGAAATAAGGAATACTTACATTAATGAGGACTATTTAGAGGGAAAGGTGAATATGAGTTTGGATAATGAAAGTATCGACGCTGATTTAAGGGGGGTGTTTTCAGGTATTTATGAATATAAGGTTGGGCTTGTTGATTTCTTGGAAGAAAATAATTTGAGTTATTCATGTTCTCCTGCAAATTGCGAGGACGATTATCAGGTTTCAGGAGGGGAAACAGATAAAAGTTTTGAATTAAATGGAGAAAAGTTTATAGGTATTTTATTAAATGGAAGAAATATTGAAATAAAAGATTTTGAGTTTGATGTTTCAAGCAGTGCTGTTTCTTCGTGCACAAGTCAGTTGCAGATAGATATTCTAAATGATAAAGAAGTTAATTGGGTTAATGATAAATTCTTATTAGAAAATTGCGGAAGTGAAATTAAGTCAACTTGTTCAAATTCATTTCCTGTGAGTGTTTTAATTGATCAAACACCTTATTGCGAACAAATTAATTTAAGTTTTGGGCCTGCATTTGAAGTTAGTATGGGAATTGAAAAATCTGGGGGAAGTTTTTATAGTGGAATTTTAAATGCATATATTTATGATAAAAATGGAAATAATGTTGGAGAGTGTGAGTTAAGTAATCCTGCAAGTGGAAGGAGCAAGTGTGTTATTGAATACGCAAATAAAAAAGAACAGGAGCATTTTGTCTGTGTTTCTTTGAAAGAGGGAGAGGCAAGTGAGGCATATAGATTAAACGCTAACTTATTGGAGAGCTGTGGGTTTCATGGAGACCCTGCTGTTTTTCCTGAGTTAGTTGCAAGTTATGATATAAAAGTTTTGCAGCAGAAATATTCTGGTGTAGGAAGTTTTTCTTTTGACGAAGAGGTTTTTTCAGAGCAAAACAATCGGGATTTGGAAGATTATTTTAATGCTTATCTACAGGAAAGATATTCAGGCGATTGTTCGCAGGGGTGTGTGATTCCTATCAGATTTTCTGGTGGTTCACAGACAGTTTCAGTTAGTGATTTGGATTTAGATTATGATGTGCAGGGCGGGAGTGGATTGTCTGAAAATAATTTTTATAATGCAGGAAGAACTGCAGCAAGAATAAATTCAGATTTTTTTGTTTTTGATTTATCTAATGTAAATTATTCTCTTCCCAAAATAAATGGGAATTATACTTTTGAATTATTTTTAAATTATAAAAAAATATTTGGAGAGGAGATTTCTGTCTTTTATAGTTCATTGAGCGGTTCTGTTGTCAGGCAGATTTATCCGAGTAGCGTGGCAGTTGCAAATCCCACTTTATTTACTATTTTTATTGATCCATTTTTAGATACATCAGGCATGACATTTAGGTGGGATTTTGGAGACGGGTTTTCGCAAACTACATCTAAGAACAAAATAGTTTATACTTATAGTGAAATTGGAAATTATACTCTTAAAGTAACTTTGTTAAATGGAATTGAGGAAATTGGTTCTGCGAATTTTGATATTAAAGCAGAGTCGCCGAAAGAGGCAATTAATTTGACTTTAACAGATTATGAGGAGAGCGTTGAAAAAATCCAGTCGCGGATTGAAGGATTAAACGAAAGATATAGAGAAGTTTTTGATGAAGAGCTTGCTTTGCAGGAAATTAAATCTGACCTTGAGAATTTTAGAGCAGAATACAATGATTTGATTTCAGACAGTGGAACTTTGGATAGCGATTATGTTTATCTTATGGAGCAAATTGTAAACTTTGAGATTCCGCTGTCTGTTCAGCCGAGCCAGATTACAAATGTCGAGTTTATTAATGATTTAGATAATATTAATTTGTATGAAATTGAGAATTTATTTGATGATTCAAATTATGGTGATGAAAATGCATATGCAAATGCAATTGTTAAATGGTTTGTTGATAACATTGATGGGAAGTTGAATCAGGAGGTTTGGACTGTTTATTATCCGACTTACAGCGAAGATATTTTGACTAAGTTTAATGTTAGAATTTCTCCGAGGGAGAGTTTGGATTATTTAGGTTATTTTGTTGTTAACGAGAGCAGTGATGTTTTGATTTTTGACAGTGAGTATAATTTTTCTGAAGAAAATAATGGAGTTAGCGGTTTGACAATTGATTTTCTTGGAGAGAGTGTGATTGGTTTTGCGAAGAGAGGAAATGTTGCTGTTTTTGATGAGGTAGTTTTTTATTTAACTCCTGAACTTGATGTTTTAGATGTTGAGGAAGGGAGTTTTACCCGGCCAAATGATTTGAAAGGTTGGCTGCTGCTTCTTGGTGCACTTGCGCTTCTTTTTTTACTTGCATTGGCTTTTTATGTTTTCCTGCAGGAATGGTATAAGAAAAATTATGAAGGTTACTTGTTTAAGAATAGAGCAGATTTGTATAACTTGATTTATTTTATTAGAAATGCGAAAAGACAGAGAATTGAGGAAAAAGAAATTAAGAAAAAGTTGAGAAAATCAAAGTGGAAAGGAGAACAGGTGAATTATGCGCTGAAAAAACTTTCAGGAAAAAGAATTGGCATGTGGGAGATTCCAATTTTGAGATTCCGTGAGAAAAAGAAAATTGAACAGGAGATGAGGAGAAGAAAAAGAATAATTTAGATACTCTTCTACGGAAATATTTAAAAGAACTAATTGATTAATTAAAATATGAGCGTTATAAAAAATTTTATGAATAGGATTTTTTCAAAAGTTTTTGGAAAAAGGAAAAATATAAGTTTGGGATTTTACGGACCGCCGAATGCTGGGAAGACAAGTTTGGCGAATCATATTTGCAAGGATTGGATTGGTGAGGAGTTGGGGACGGTGAGTAATGTTCCACATGAAACAAGACATGTTCAGTTTAAGGAGAAAGTTAATATTGAGCATAATGGGAAGAATCTGACATTTAAAATGGTTGATACTCCAGGAATTGCAACTAAAATTGATTATGAAGATTTTATTAAATTTGGTGTTAAGAAAAAACAGGCGCAAAAAAGGGCAAAGGAAGCAACTGAAGGAATTATCGAGTCGATAAAATGGATTGAGGACATGGATGCAGTGGTTATTGTGCTCGATGCTACAAAAAATCCTTATTCGCAAGTAAATATAACAATTATTGGGAACCTTGTTGCGAGGGATATTCCTGTTCTGGTTGTTGCAAACAAAATTGATTTGAAAAAAGCAGACGTGAAAAAAGTAGAATCTGCTTTTCCAGAATATGATGTTGTTGGAATTAGTGCAAAGACCGGGGATAATATAGAGGAGTTTTATGAAGCGTTGTTTAAACTGGTAAAATAAAAAATTTAAAAAGGAAAAAAACATTATAAAAAGATGGTGAAAAAAAATTTAAATGGGTTGATGTTGGAATTTATGCCTTATTCAGAGATTCGGCATCTTGATTCTGGTGATAGAGTTAAGAAGATTTTAAGGATTGTTTTGTTAAATAAAATTATTATTTTGCAGGGCAGATTAAAACCAGATGAGGAAACGAGGTTGATTGAGGATACAATGGCGATGATTGAGCATGTTAAGCATTTTAAGGGAATTGAGTTGGCAGTTGTTGGAACTGATTCAGAAGAAAGTTTTTTCAGGAAGTTTGGGGCAGGAGTTGCAAAGATGCTTGTTGGAGACACAGCAGCTATGACAATTATTGGCCCTGCGAGTATTGTAAAGGATATTAAGAGAGATCCGAAGAAGATTGAATTGTTACTGAGAAAATAAATTAACCCTCAACCCTACTAATTCCATTTTCTTTTTTTAATTTTATAACATTGTCTACAAAAGATTCTATTTTTTGGTCGTGGCTAACAATTATTAACTGTTCTATGTTGAGTTGCTGTAAAACATCTCGTATTTTATTTAGTTGAGTTTGCGAAAATCCGTCTGTCGGTTCGTCGAGAATTACAAGTCCTTTTGTTTTAATTTCACTTAGAATTGAATTTATTGTTTGATTTAGTGCGAGGCGGTATGCAAGTGCAACTGCGGTTCTTTCTCCTCCTGATAGAAAATTATAATCCAATTGATAATTTTGCTGCTCAATTATTGGGGTGAAATTGTCGTCGAGCTTTACTGAAAAAGCGTCTGGAATCAGAATAGAAAACCACCTGCCAAATAATTCAGAAAATTCATTTCGTAGATGATTCATAACACTGCTTTCTACTAAACTTATCAGCTCAAAGAATTTTGTTGAAATCCACGTTTCAAGTTCATTAAGATAAATTACCTCTGATTTAATTTTTTGTTTTTCTTTGATTTCAATTTCAATGTTTTTTATTTGCTCTTGGATTAGTTCGATTTCTTTTTCTGTTTGAGCTTTTTGAATTTCATTTAATCTTAGTTTTGTTTCAATTTCCTGCAATTCTTTATTTTTTATTTCAAAAATTCTTTCAAATTTATTTAACTCTAAAATTGTGTTTTTCAGCCGGATTATTTGCTCTGAAAGAATTTTTATATCTTCTTCAAGGAAGGATTTTTGTTTTTCAAATTCTTCGGGTTTTGTTTTATTATTTTGGATTAATTTGAGACGAAGTTTTATTTCTTCAAGTTCTGTTTTTCTTTTTGTCAGCTGAGAAATTTGTGCCTGCGATTCTTCAAATTGGTTTTTGATTTTTTTAATTTGTTCTTGATTTATTTTTGTATCTCTTGCTATTTTATTAATTTCTTTTTCAGTTGTATCAAAGATGTTGTTTTTATGCATGGTGCTTACTTGTTGCATGCAAGTCGGGCAGGTATTGAGTTTTAAAATTTTTTGATTTAATGCGTTAAGCTCGGAAAGTTTGTTTTTTAGCGATTCAGATTTTAATGAAAGTTTAATTAGCTCTTTGTTTTTTATTTCATTTAGCTCTTGTTTTTCATCTAAGTCGTTTAATATTTGGCCAAATTCAATAGGATCAAAGTTTTTTTTAACTTTTTCAACAATTTCTTGTAATTGTTTTATCTCATTTTCAATTTTAATCAATTGTTCTTTTTTTGTCATGAGAAGCAGGTTTGTTTTTTCAATTTCATTTTCAAGTTTTATTTTTTCACTTATTTTTTCACTTATTTTTTCTAATTCAGATTCTTTTTGAGTTTTTATCGAGGATATTTCTTGAATTTCCTTTTTTAAGGAAACGAATTGGTTTTTTGTTTGTTTTAGAGTATTCTTTTTTTCTTGAATTGAGGATTTGAGTATTTCTAAATCGAGAATTTGTCCTTGTTTTAATCTTGAGATTTCACGAAGTTTTGAAATTAGAATTTGCGAGTTTTCTTTGATTTTTTTATATTTGTCAATCCCAAAAATTTGCCTTAAAGTGTTCAATCTTGTTTCAGGATTTTCCTGAATTATTTGTTTCATTTCTTCTTGCGGAGTGTAAACTGTGAATCTATAAAGGAGGTTTGTCTTTTTTGTAAACTCTTTGGGATAATTAATTAAATTTAGAATTTGGTTTTTAATTTCTGTTATTGGCTTTTCCTTTTCCTCTCCTTCAATTGTAATAAAAGTTGAATCTTGAGTTATTGTTTTTTTTCTTTTCAAAATTCTTTTTACTATTATTTGTTTTCCATCAATTTCAAATTCTAATTCAACTAATCCTTCATCTTTTCCATTTTTTAAAATTGATGTTCCCTTTTGTCCAGGTTGTAAACCAAAGAGAGCAAATTCTGTTGCGAGGAGAATTGTTGTTTTGCCTGAGCCGATGTCTCCAGAAAGAAGTAGATTTCCATCAGGGAAAATAATTTCTGCTTTGTCATAGCTTCTGATGTTTTGAATTTTCAGTTTTTTGAATTTCATTAAAATTTGAGTGTTTTTTTTAAATCTTCGAGCAGACGTGTTTGGAAGGATTGATTTGTTTCGTCTTCGTGTTTTTCAATTGTTAGTGATTTGATTAAGGAGTTAATGAGGGGCTTAAATTCTGAGTCGTCGTTTTTTAAATATTCTTTTATAATTATGTCTTCTATTTTGTGAGGATTTTTAATTTCAAATCTTGATTGTGAATTTTGTTGTTTGAGTTGTGAAATGCTTTTTATCAATACATATGCTTTTTTTTCTTTGATAAATTGTTCTACTTCATTGAATCTTATGTTTGATGTTTTTCCGTGGGATATTTCTCCGTGAAGTTTTAGAAGAACAATTTTGTCATTTAGGTTGTATGTAGAGAGATGATTGAGAATTTTTTCTGTTGCAATTAGTGTATTTGTGATTTCTATTTTTATAGGCAGGGTTTCTTTAATTTTTAATGAAATTTTTTCAATTTTTAGAAAGTCGTCATATTCAATAATTTGGAACTGTCCGTATTTTAATTCTTCGAGTTCATCGAAATTGTTTGGAAATGTAGGACCAGAATATGCTAAATTGTTTTTTGTGAAATTTATGTGAAGGTGTCCGAGGGCGTAGTAGTCTACTTTTGGGAGTTCATTTATTGAGATTGATTCTATTGGCAGATTTCCTATTGCTTCTTTGATTGCTGTGTGAAGCATTAATATTTTGAAAAAGCCCGGGGCGTCTTGGATTTGGATTTTTTTTAATTCTTGAATTTCCATCCCTGATTTTTTTCCAGGGTATCCATATAAAGCATAGTTTCCAAAAGTTAGTGGTTGCAGAATAATTTTATCTTGATTTTCTTGATGATTTTGAACGATTGTGCAGAATCCTGCATTTTCTAGGACATCTAAAAAAGTTTTTCCTGAAATTGAATAGTCGTGGCTTCCAGGAATTATGAAACAGGGGATTTTTGAGTCGTTTATTTTCTTAAATTCCTTGAATGTTTTTTTTAGAATTTCTATTTCAGGATAGGCAGAGTCAAATAAATCTCCGGCTATTAAAATCATTTCGACTTTTTCTTTTATGCAGATGTCAATTGCTTTTTCGAAACTTTGCATAGAAAGTTCCTGAAGTTCTGGGAAACGCCAGCCTCCGAGATGGCAATCACCTAAATGCGCGAATTTCATAATTGTAGAAAGCTGATGTTTTTTATAAGGATTATTGGGATGGAGTTATGATTTGTTGAAATAAAATTTTAATGGGTGGCCTTTTTTGATGATTATGAAGTTGATGGAAAAACTGGATATATGAAATTTATATCGAAATATTTATAAATTGCTACTATTCTTCAATTATAATGAAATTAAAACCATCTAAGATAATTGGGATACAAGGATGGCCAAGAAATATAGTCGGATATTTGAAGCCAGTAATTAGAGATAGAGAATTAACTAAAGAAGAATGGGAACAAGCTATTCAGTATGCGACTGCAATAAATATATCAGAACATTTTTTTTCAACTCATAAAAATCCAAAAGTTTTTTATTATACTGACAAAGCAAAAAAGCTCTTGAAATATCATAAATTCCTAGAGTCTGGAAAGCTATTAATTCCTAGATATTTTGAAAGAAATGATGTTACATTTAGATTTTTAGATGAAAAAACACTTTTTTCTAAAGTATCTCCTGGTTTACTAAATGTTGCACAAAAAGAGTATGAAACTAAACTCAGGAAATTAAAAGAAGAAAGATCAAATATTTTTATTTCAAGTGAAAGTGATTTAAACCAACTTTCTGATATTATAATTGGTTTGTCTTTTAGAGAGAATTCACTAAGAAGGTCACTTTCGTATGTTGGATTATCTTTGTTAAAAGGAGAGAATAAAGAGAATTATGAGGCTTGGTTGGAGGTATGTTATACATTAAATAGAGTTGATTATGATGTTAATACAGAAAGAAAAAAGTGTTATGATTTGATGGAAAAAATATCTAGTTGAGAACATATAATTTTATAAATGTTTTTTCTTTTTTTCTTTTATGGTTAATTTAAATCGCCGGGATTTTATGGAAATTTTAGGACTTTCTGGACTTTCTGCATCAACTCTTGTTGGCTGCCAAAATCCTGGAAATGAATATTATTTTATGGGAAGGAAATTAGGTATAGAATATCGGGATGAAATAAAAAATGCTGCTGATAATTATTTGGTTCAACTTGGAATCCAGATTTTGCCGATTTTAGAATCACAGGAAGATGTTGGACCTATTTTGGATTGGATTATTGGACAGTTTATTAGTAAAGGAGTGAATGGCCTGAAACTATTTGAAGCACTGAATGCAGTGGAAGCGACAAAACAAGCAATGAGAGAACATAGTCCAAATAATTGTTACAAGCTTCAGGGAATTTCTGATGGTGCTCTTGGCGTGAAATTTCGGGATTTTTCTTTTCTTGCACAAACTTTAGAATTTTTTCCAACATGTATGGGACATTTGCTATCAGAAAAATACCAGGCGTGTTCTGCGCTTGCTGTTCGGGGGAATTTAACTGAAACTGGTTATCCTGCCCTGATTAAAGATTTTGATTTTGAGAATATAGTCAGTGGAATTAATATTGTTAGGAAAACTTCCCCGAATTTTGGAATGAATTCTGTTGATGTAACTATTGCAGTTTTGCCAGGAAGTGTAACAACAACAAATGGTTATTTAGCTATGACTGAAAATTGGTGTTTAGGAGAACATACAGGCAATAAGTATCTTCCTATGTCTGCTGTTTTGCAGGATGCAGGTGAGCAATGCACAACTGTTAATGAATTGTTTGATTTTCTAAAAGAAAAACCAACAGGTGGATGGTGTTTAGTGGCAGCTGCAGATTATCAAAATAACATAGGACATATTGAATGCACTCCTTATGAGAAAACTCTCCATCTTGCATCTCAAGATAAAGACCATCATACTCTTACAAACCATTTTTTTGGAGAGCATGAAGGAGCTGTCGAAGATATAGATAGTGCAGTTGATTCTGGAACTCACGAGAGATATGCTCGAATTGAGAAACTTGTTCAAGGAAAAACAGAATTGAGAAAAGATGATTTATTTGAATTTATGTTAGATGATGGAGTAAGACAGGATAATACTCAAAATTGCGCTCTTACTTATTTAGATGGCAATCCAAGGGTTTATTATCGAAAGAAACCTAATTTTGACGAGGAATTTGTAGTGGGATTTTAATCAATTTCCCAAACAAAAAGTTTTTCAAAAAATAATTTCTTTTCATTCAACTTTTTGATTTTCATTTTATCTAAAAAATTCTTCCATCTCTTTGGGGTGAGTGAGGATGTTAATAGCAGTGCTTTTCCATTTTTTTCTAAATGTTTTGGAAGTTGTTTAATAAATTTTATTATTATTT
The DNA here is from genome assembly GCA_017609885.1 of Candidatus Pacearchaeota archaeon. Classification (GTDB taxonomy): domain Archaea; phylum Nanobdellota; class Nanobdellia; order Pacearchaeales; family GW2011-AR1; genus JACPLR01. The sequence continues at coordinate 693 of JAFCDB010000016.1, read as the reverse complement.
CATCGCCTTTTTTTCCGCCATTTGTATCGCAGGCAAAATCATATTTGTGTTTGGGGAGATAAGGCGGATTGAAAATAATAAAGTCAAATTTTTGAGGAATTTTTTCAAACAAGTTTGATTTAATTGTTTTTACTCCCAGGGCTTTTGCTTTTTTTAGTGCTTGTGGATTAATGTCTGAAGCTGTTATATTTTGTTTTTTTATTCCTAAATTGATTAAATTTTCTGATTGAATTCCCGAACCTGTGCCCATGTCAAGAACTTTTATGTTTTTGTTTTTGATGTGTTTTTTTATTGTTTGGGCGAGGAGATGGGAATCTTCTGCTGGTTTGTATGGTTTCATTATAATTTGAATTGTTTGATATTTATAAATTCAACAGGGGATTTATGTTTAGAAGTTGGGGATTGTTCAGATCAAAGTGCGAGTTGCAATCCTGTGAATAATGCGTTTATTGTGAGGAATTCCTCGTCGATAACCTCTTTCATAATATTAATAGGTAAAAATACTTTTAATACTATCATATAATGCCAACTATATTTTTGACAATCATAATACTTAAATATCAAATTATCTAATATAAAATCAGTATCTCCGCACAGGAATTCTAATTAATTTATCACTTTAAAATTTCGAGAAAAATATTAAACTCCCCGATTGCTCGGAGAGTTATGTCTAACCTAAAAAAATATATGAAA
>JAFCDB010000015.1 GCA_017609885.1 Candidatus Pacearchaeota archaeon | reverse complement strand
TTTTTGAAATATTTTTACTTTTGCATTTTGGACATTTCATATTATTTCACCTCCTTTACAGAAGGGAAATAAATACAATTTATATATCTATCCCTTTAAGTAGACAGTATCTTATAAGAGAAATACTAGTGATGAATGATAATATGACATATATCCATCCCCCAATTAAATATTTTACATTTTTCATATTTATTTAAGGAATTTCAGTTTTATAAAGTTTTTCAAACCACTAAAATAAATAAAATTATATAACGAATCTGCGTACATAGATCTTTCTCAAATTGAGAACACAACAAAAAAGACACAAAACAAAAACCTTTCTAAAATTCTTAAAGTAGTTAATTTTATTAACAACCTTTTTCTTTTATTAAAATGAAAAAAGAAATAATTTTCTTGCTGGCATTTTTATTTTTACTTTCTCAAATTTCTGCACTTGAAATTACAACACAAAAACAAATTTTCAAACAAGGAGAAACTTTTTTAGCAACGCTTCAGGGAAACATCTTAGAAGAAATTAAAGAAGAAGACATAGGATTTTTCGAAGAGCATGTTGAACAGCCATTTGATTTTGGTTTTGAAAAAATACAAAACACCTACTACATCTATGCAACACTGCCGTATGTTGAAAAAAATTATTCACTAAAAATCGAAGAAGTTTACTTTAAGGAAAACAACAAAGTTCAAACCCTTGATTTAAAAAAAGAATTTTCAATCTCTGATCAAACAGCCGAGTTCTATGTCAAACCCGGAGCACTAAAAACAGAAGACGATTTCACAATTTCAATTTATAATAATCTGAATAATGATTTTTCTGCAACATGGGTTTTGAAAGAGGTCACAAATTCAGAAAATATTCCTTTTCAAGATACTAAGGAAATAACAATTACAACCGAGCATATAACCTCGCCAACTTTTGCTTTTTTAGAAATTAATTCAGATTCTGGTTTTGCATATTCTCTTCCTGTTTATGTTGATAAAACTGTAGAGCCTCCTATTGAACCTCCTGTGACACCACCAGTAGAAAATCAAACAGAGCAAAACGAAACTGAGCAAAACGAAACTATTGTTGAATTCCCAGAACTGGAATTTTCAGCAGATGAAATTTTTATTAATGTTTCGAAAAATGAACAGATTATTTATCCTCTAACTATCTGGAATTTTGGAGCTAATGTAACAGATATTAGGATTTTTGTTTCTTCAAAATTAGAGGATTATGTTTCTGTTTCTGTGGGAGAAATTGATTTTCTTGGTTTTAATAAATCATATAGTTTAAATATTTCTTTTGAGTTTCCTCAAAAAGGGATTTTTGAAGGCGCGATTATTGCAGAATCAGAAAATTCCTCAGATATACTTTCTCTTGTTTTCAATGTTGAAGAGAACATTCCATTTACAACATCAGGAGTTCAGAAAAAAACCTGTGCAGAATTGGGATTTAAAATTTGCGATGTTTGCGATGGAGAAATAACAAGTGCTGCCGACGGAATTTGCTGCATTGGAAATTGTAAAGAAGATATTAAGGAGCCAAAAAAAAGAAACTGGACCGCCACAATAATTGTTGTTATTCTCCTTGGTTTAATTGCTCTCATAGTTTTCTGGAAATTAAAAAAACCAAAACCAACTGCAAAAGATATTTTAAATAAAAGGGCAAGTAAAAATAAAAATTTAGGAAAATTTGACAGAAGTATTGAAACAAGCGGCGATTTAAGCCGAAGTTGATTCTTCTTTTTTCTCCCCGCCCCTCTCCTCCTCTCTCTCCTTACTCTCCCCACCTTCTTTTTTCTCCTCCTTTATTTCCAACCCCTTCTCTTTAACATACTCCCCCAACATCCGCAGTTTATTTTCTAAAATTGCATTATCCTGCACAACTTTCTTTGTAACTTCATCGTATTTATGCAGTCTCAAAATAATTCCTGTTAAAAGCTCGCCTAAATAAGAATTTTTAAAAACAAAAGTTTCAGGATTGTTAATCTCCACATTCGACGGCATATAATTAAAAACAACAAAAAGCAAACTATTTATGTTTTCAAAATTAGCTTCGATTTCTGCAAACGAAGTAAACAACTTATCTTTAATCTGGGGTTTTTCTGATTTTTCTTCCTTAATCTCAAGTTCCCTTGGCTCATGAACCGTCTTCTCAACAATCATTACTCCTTTTTCATCATTAATTTTCCCAATCAAATTATCAAGAGATTCTTTCACATGCTCCTTCGGCTTTCCAAGTATTTCAACAATAAATGTCGCATTTATTTTATTCTCATCATCCATTTTATCTCCTGTCAAAAATCAAAAGAACGATAATAAAAATGCAAAACAAAGCAAAACCATAAATCGCATACTTTTTTATTTTCTCATTTTTTGATTCAAACAAAACTTCAGTGTTCTCGGAACTTTTTATATTTTGTGGTGATAAATAAATAATTTCTTCCTCTTCTTCAGATTCCAAAAAAACATCTACACTCAGATTTTCAAAACTCTCTTCACCTTCCAAAACAATTTCTTCACTTTCCTCTTCTTCTTTATTTTCAGATTCACAATTATTTTCTTCTCTCTCACTGCCTTCTATAAATTCCCAGGAAGAGCAATAGTTCCATGTTTTCCTGTCATTTGCATTATCTTCTAACAAACAAGTTTCAAAAACCAAGTTATTATTTTCATACAAAAAAACCTTTTCATCAGAATTATCCAACCACTGAGTTTCACATTTATAAACAAAATAATTTTCAAATTCGCCTTCTAAAAAAATTTCATTGCCGTCATTATTAATAATTTTATAATTCCTTAAATCAACCTCTTCTTTTGAATAAAACTCTATCCATTCGTTTCCTGAATCTTCTCCTGGTGGATTAATTTCCACTTCACTTATTTCAATACCTGAAATTAACGGAGCAAAAAACAAAAAAATAATTAATGCCAAATTCCAGGAATTTCTTTTCCGCAAACACATTTTTCATTTTTCAAATAATTTTCAATTTTGTTTTCTCCTCGAATAACAACTGGTTTTTTGCAATTTGGACAAAAAGTTGTCCTTCCCTCATTCCACAAAACATTTCCAGTATAAACATAATTCATCCCTGCATCAAGTGCAATTTTCCGTGCTTTTTTCACAATCTTCTCGCTCTCAGGACTAAACGCTGAAAAATGCAGCGGCACATCTTCGCTAAGATTATTCAAAATCCACGAAACCAATTTTCTAACATCATAAAAATCTTTATGCAATTCAGAAACCAACGGCATTTTAATTTCAGTCCATCTTCCAGAATCATGAAAAATTTTTATTGCCTTCAAAATCGGCTCAAGCTTCCCCTTGCAAATAACCTCATAAAATCCTTCTCTCATCGAATAAACTTCAAAAACTGCAGCATCAAATATTTTTGCAAACTCTCTCATTGCTCTTTCTGAAATAAATCCTTTAGTCGATAAAACATTTTTCATTTCTGATTTTTTCCCTATAATATCTTTTGAATATTCAAAATAAATTGTTGGCTCGCCAGAATAAATCAAAATTTTCGAATTTGTCTTCATTGCTTGTTCAATAATTTTCCCAGGATTCATATTTACCAAAGGCATATTTTCTTCAAATTCAATTCCCCCATAGTTTTTTACAAATAAATTTTCGCCCGGAACAATAATATTCAGTCCTTCCTTTCCAGGGAAAAAATGATACAAACTACTCTCTATTTTTTTATATGACGTTTCATAAATCTTTCCATAATTCAAACTCTTCAGCTTCCAAAGAATATTCATTCTTGCCTTGCACTTCCCAACTTCCCCATTGTCAAGAAAACACTCATGCGGACACAACAAACATTTTACTTTTTTTTCAGGAAGTTTTTTCCAGTGTTCTGCATTTTTGAACGACATTTTATATTACTATTTAAATTTCATATTTGATAAATCTTTGCCTCAAATAGCTCCATCCCAAGATAATTCCCTAAATTATATTTAACCTCGGGTGGGTCGAGTGATTTCGCGACCGGGGAATCAAAAGGAGATGAATCAAGGAGAGCGGAGTCGCGAGATAGAGGGGTTCAGGGTCGAGGAGGGGAGTTTGGATATAATAGGAAAGAGGTTAACTTGGAATGGAGTCACCTCAAACAAAATATTTAAAACCCCCTATTCCCTAATAAAACTATAAAATGGTGAGTGTTAGTCAATCAATAAATAATGCCTTTGATGATACTGTTGTTAAATGGCTTAAATTAATTATAGAATCAGTTCCTGAAGATTATAAACTTTATTTAGCCTTAGGAATTGCAATAATTGCAATAACAATTTATGCAATTTTCATCTGGAAGTTTTACCGATTCATTGCAAAGCGGGATATTTTAGATTTGAATTTGAGCCAGTATAATAAAACAGATAGTCCTGCTTTTTTTAAATTCATTGCCTTACTTTTATATGTTCTTGAATATATCATTATACTTCCCATATTGACCTTTTTCTGGTTCTTTGTAATGGCAGTTTTATTTTTCCTTTTAGCCAAAGAATTGCCAATTTGGCATATTCTCCTTGTTTCAGGGTCAATTATTGGAGCAATAAGAATTACAGCATACTACAATGAAGACCTATCAAAAGACATCGCTAAAATTTTTCCATTTACAATTCTTGCAATTGCTCTTGTCAATCCAAATTTTTTTAATTTCAGCGGAACAATAGGAAAGATTTCCCTTATTGGGGATTTAATGGGGGATGTTTTAATTTTTCTTATTGTTTTAATAATTCTTGAATTTGTTTTAAGGATGCTATCATTCTTATCTCCAGAAGAAACTAATTAAAACAATTATTCTCAAGCAAATTAATCTACATCACCCAAACAACTTCTTATTCTCCCTAACAAATCGCTCCATCACAACAGAAAACCCAAAAGCCCTTCTATCTTTCAAATATAAATATCCTACAAAAGATGCAGCCAAAGCTCCTAAAGCGTCGACAATTAAATCCCACATTGTGTCGATTAATCCAGTTCTCTGCATCTTTCTCCCAAACAATTCCTCCATTGGAAAAACCATATCCATTGAAAACTCAAAAATCTCCCACAAAGTTCCAAGAGCAAGTGCAAAACAAAAACCAAAAAACGCAATCAATCCAGGACTTGCTTTTATTTTATTTCCCTGAAACAAAACAAAAAGAATCATAAATCCCAAAAATCCCAAAGCAAGCCCCGAACCTGTGTGAAGCATAGCATCCCACCACCAAAACCAAGAATAAAACTTAATTTCTCCCAAAAATATTGCAAGATAAATAAACAAAACAGTAACAAGCTCAAATTCCACAGGAACATCTATATCATATTTTTTCTCAAAAATCGCAGGGAGAAAAGTCAAAAATAAAGTCAACAAAGAAAGAAAAGCAGTAATCCAATTAAAATAATAAAGTGAAATAAAAAATGCAAGAACCAAAGTAACCTGAATAAAATCTGTGATAAAAATCTGAATTCTATCTGTCAAATTCATTTTTCTCTTCCAAAAATTAAATTTCACTCCTTTCATTTATTTTTCCTCTGTATTTTTGTTGAAAAATGAATGCATGAAAATTTTTGATTTACTTTCATTTTTCTTTAAAACAACTCCACAATTACTCCTAAAATAAAAATAATACTTAAAATACTAATAATCAACCAATTCAAAAAAACACTGAATTCACTTTTCCTATCTCCTAATTTTTTCGCCTGCACATTCATCAACAAAATCAAGATTCCAGTAATCCCTCCTGAAACAACCCCTCCAATTCCCAAAACTCTAATAAAACCAGCCATCCCAAAATAAGTTATAATCAAATATAAAATCAATGGAAGCAATGAAACAAAAAAGAAAGAATATTTTCTGTCATGTAAATCAAATCTAAAAACATCTTTTAGGGAAAAACTCAACACAAAATAACTTGTCAACATTGTAAAAATTCCCAAAACAACTATAATATTTCCAAAACTTAAGGTAGCTACTTCAAAAACACTTGCTCCAAGAACACCAACAAAAATCAAACTAAATAAAATATATAAAACCACCGGAATCAAAGCCCCAATAATAATTGCCTTCTTCAATTTTCTTTCATCTCCTTTTATCTCTCTCCTCAATTCAGAGATTGAAGAAAAACCAAGAAACGAAAACAGAACAACCCCAAAAGGCAAAAAAATATTTTCATAATTCACATATGACAAATTATCAACTTTAACACCTCCAATAAAATAAATAAAAATTCCTAAAATTAAAAGAATAATTACAGTAACTCCCCAAGTCTCAATTTTCTTCAATCCTTTCAACCCTTCTCTCAAAAGCAAAGTCATTACAATCCAAAATCCAATAGAATAATAAATTGCATAATCTAAATTCCCATTAAAAATCTGAGAAAAACTCTGTCCTTCTCCAATCAGATAAGCAATTAACGCAGAATAAATTCCAAAAACAAATGCAAAAAACATAATTCTACTCGCCCATTTTCCAAGATATTTTTCAGCATAACCTGGAAGCTGATGAATTTCCTTCGTTCTCAAAGTTACTTCCCCCAAGCAAAGATTAACAAAAACCATTATAACCCCTAAGAAAAAAAGCCAAAAAACTCCAATCAAAAAACCAGATTTTGAAAAAACATACGGCAATCCCAAAATTCCTGCGCCAACAATCGTTCCTGTTAAAGTAAATGCAGTTGCCCAAAACTTTTTGTCAAATTCCATTTTCACCTCTAAATGAACAGGAAAAATTAATTTTTATATCTTCCCCTCACAAATTTATATCCTTCTCCAAAAATAAAAACCAGCGAAGAAATCAAAAATATACTAACAAACTCTATAAACCCTAAATCAACAAACCCAAAAATCCCCTGTCCCAAAGGCAAGTACACCACTCCCAGCGTCAGCAAAAACGACACACCCACAGCCAAGCTCAAAAATTTATTTGAAAAAATACCAATTTTAAAAACAGAACTTTTCAGTGAACGCATATTAAAAACATTAAACAATTGCGTAAAAGACATAACAACAAACGCCCCAGTTCTCGCCTTATCAAGTCCCTCTCCTAAAAAATAATTAAAAACAAAAATAGTTGCAAAAACCATTATCACACTAATAAATATCAAAAATGGAAGTATCTCCTTAGACAAAATATTCTCCTTCGAATTTCTCGGCGGTTCATCAAGAACATCATCATGCCCTTTTTCCAAAGCCAGCGCAACATCAGTCACCCCATCAGTCACCAAATTCAGCCACAAAATTTGCGTAGGAAGCAAAATCAAATAAGGGAAAAAAATCAGCGAAGCAATAATCGTTGCATCTTCAGCAAAATTCGTTGCAACTAAAAATCCACTTGCCTGTCGAGTATTTGTAAAAACAATTCTCCCTTCCTCAATAGCATCTACAATAGAAACAAAATTATCATCAGAAAGAATTATCTCACTTGACTCCCTTGCAACATCCGTGCCTACAACCCCCATTGAGATTCCAACATCTGCTTTTTTCAACGCAGGAGCATCATTAACTCCGTCGCCAGTCATAGCAATCACCTGTCCTTGATTTTGCAACTCCGCAGCAATTTTCAATTTCATGTTGGGAGTTAATCTTGCAAAAACATTTTCTTTACAAATAATCTTACTAAATCCCTCTTTAGAAAAACTCCTCAAATCATTTTCTGTATATGCTTTTGGATTCTTCCCCTTAACAAGTCCAATTTCTTTAGCAATAGAAAGTGCAGTCCCTTTATGATCCCCAGTAACCATAATAACTCGAATCCCTGCCTGCCTCGCTTTTTCAATAGATTCCTTAATTCCTTTACGAGGAGGATCCCTAATTCCTGCAAATCCTACAAAAATAAGTTCATTAACAATTTCTTCAGAAAGATTATCAACATTATGAGATGCATCCTTATAAGCAATCGCAAGAACCCTCATAGATTTAGAAGTCAAACTATCAATCCCAGATAAAAAATTCCTCTTCTCAGAATTTCCTAACTCTCTTTCCTTTCCATCTTCTAAAAAATATTTTGAATGCTCTAAAACCGATTCAGGAGCACCAATAACATAAATCTGTTTTTTATTTTTATTTTCAACCAAAGTCGAAAGAGAGGCACGATATTTAAACTCAGGATTAAATGGCAAATCATCAATCTTTTTCTGCTTTTTTTCAAGTGTGCTCTTTCTTAATCCTGCTTTCTCAGACAAAACAACAAACGCCGCTTCAGTAGGGTCGCCGAGAATCCCATACTTGCCTTTCTCTTTCAAAATCTTAGCATTATTGCATAAACCAGAAATCTCTAAGAATTTCAACAATTGCAAATTCTCATGAGGATTAATTTTCTTATCCTCTTGAAAAAAATCTCCATTAGGACTCCAGCCACTGCCACTTATTTTTACAGAAGATTGTCCAGGCAAAATAACTTTCTCAATATTCATTGTATTCTCAGTCAAAGTCCCAGTTTTGTCAGTAATTATTGTATTAACAATTCCCAAAGTTTCTGTAGCAGGCAAGTTGCGAATAATCGCGTTTTTCTTCGACATTCTATAAGCTCCAACAGCCAACACAATTGTCAAAACAGCTAACAGCCCTTCAGGAATTCCAGAAACTAAAGAAGCAATCATAAACATAAAAATATCAACAAAATTAAACCCTCTAATAAAATAACCAATCAAAAATGCAATTAAAGCACCTGCAACAGCAATCAAACTCATTTGCTTCGCAAGAAAATCAGACTTTTCCCTAAAATGACTTTTAACTTTCTTTATACTTTCAATATCTTTTGCAATTTTTCCTATTTCAGTTTTTGAACCAGTTCCAACAACAACTGCCTTGCAATTTCCAGAAGCAACAAAAGTCCCCATAAAAACACAATTTTTTTTATCTCCCAAACTTATTTTTTCAGGTAGAACTCCCAGTTTTTTTCCAACAGGAAAAGACTCTCCAGTCAAAGAAGATTCCATAGTTTGAAAATTTTTCAATTCAAGAAGTCTCGCATCTGCAGGAATTTTATCTCCCTCTTCTAAAAATAAAATATCTCCAGGAACAACTTCTTTTGCAGGAATTTTCAACAACTCCTCGTCACGGTAAACTTTTGCATAAGTCACCACCATTTTCTTAAGAGCCCGAATTGATTTCTCAGCCCGATATTCCTGACTAAACCCAATAATTGCATTAACTAAAATAACAAAAAGAATAACATAAAAATCCACATAGTGCTTGATAAAAAAAGAAATAAGTGCAGCAGCAGCAAGAATATAAACTAAAAAACTATTAAACTGTTTTAGGAAAATAAAGAAGGGATTTACCTTCTTTTTTTCGCTTACTTCATTAAATCCAAACTTTTTTAATCTTTTTTCAGCTTCCTGCTTAGACAATCCCTTCTTAGAACTTTTCAATTTCTTCAATATTTTTTCAATTGATTTCGCATGAAAATTATTTTTTATACCTCTCATTATAAAATGGGCCTACGAGGATTCGAACCTCGATATGACGGTCCGAGGCCGTCTATGCTATCCATTACATCATAAGCCCATTGTTTTTAATAAGAAAGTGTCTTTTAATAGTTTTACTCTTTTAAAAAATCAAACAGAAAAATTCATACAATTCCCAAAACAAAAACATTTAATAAATAAAATAACTTGTAATTATTATGCAAAAAAGAGATGAACTACAAAAAGTCAAACCAGAAAATACATTTCAAAGAAAAAGAATGAAAACAAGCCACAAAGTTGGAATAAGTGTTTTCCTTGTTGTAAAAGTCATTTTGATAATTTCAGTAGTTTATCTTGCGTATGATTTAATGGTTATAAAAACAGAACTGCAAGGAGAAATAAATTCATTAAAAGCAGAACTTGAAGAGAGAATAACAGACGACAAACAAGAAACTCAACAGCAAATAAACGAATTAAGAAATACACTTTTATCAGGTCAAGAAAATTTAATCAGTGAATTTAATGAATTAAAAGCCACAACTGATTCTGATTTTTCAGGAATAATTCAAGAAGTTATTCCAAGTGTTGTTAGTATTGGAACAGATATTTCACAAGGTTCAGGATTTATTATTTCAGAAGATGGATATGTTGTAACAAATTCTCATGTATTATCAGGAGCAACTTATGCAAATGTTCTAACCTATGAGAGCAATACATGGGTGCAGGCAGATTTAATTGGATATAACTTAGACATGGATATTGCAGTTTTAAAAATTTCAGGAAACTACAGAAATTTAGAATTTGCAAATTCAAATAATTTGGATGTTGGAGAAAAAACAATTGCAATAGGCAATCCGCTCGGATTATCTTTTTCAGTAACTGAAGGAATAATCAGCGCATTAAACCGCGAAGGCCCAAATGAACTTCCAGTTTACATTCAAATTGACACCCCTCTAAACTCAGGAAATTCAGGAGGCCCATTGATAAATACAGAAGGAGAAGTAATAGGAATAAATAATTTCAAAATCCGGGGCGGAGAAAATTTGGGCTTTGCACTTGAATCAAACTACGCAATTTCAACAATCAACAAAATATTCAAAAATACCAATGAAACAAATACAGACGGAAACATAATACAAATTTAAAATTAAAAGAGCAATTTCGCAAGCATTTTATAAGGATTAGGTAAGATAAAAAAATTTCAAGCGAAATCGCAGGGTACGGCAGGGCAACATTAAAAAATGAAAGAAAAAAAACAAGGAATCACAGTAAAGAAAGAACAGGATTTTGCAGAATGGTACTCGCAAGTATGCTTAAAATCAGAACTCGCAGATTATGGTGCAGTAAAAGGCACAATGATTATCCGTCCCCGCGGATTCGCAATCTGGAAAGCAATTCAAAATTATTTTGACAAAAACATTGTTGAAAAAACAAATACAAAAAACGCATATTTCCCATTATTTGTCCCAGAACAATTTTTCAAAAAAGAAGCAGGACATGCTCAAGGATTTTCTCCAGAAGTTGCATGGCTTGATAAATCATTAACTCAAGGAGAGCATATAGCAATCCGCCCAACTTCAGAAACAATAGTATACGATTCTTATAGTAAATGGATCCGCTCTCACAGAGACCTTCCATTTAAAATAAATCAATGGTGCAATGTTGTTCGCTGGGAAACGCAGGCGACAAAACTTTTCATTCGCTCACGGGAATTTCTTTGGCAGGAAGGGCACTGTGTTTACGAAACAAAAGAACAATGCAAAAAAGACACAATAAATTACATAAAACTTTATGAAAAACTTTGCAGGGAACTTTTGGCAATCCCTGTTTTAATTGGAGAAAAAACAGAAAAGGAAAAATTTGCTGGGGCTGAAAAAACTTATACAATTGAAGCATTTATGCCTGATGGAAAAGCACTGCAATGCGGAACCACTCACGAACTTGGACAAGGATTTGCAAAAGCATTTAATATTTCTTTTTTAGATAAAAACGAAAAACAACAAACACCATGGCAAAATTCTTGGGGTCTCTCAACTCGTTTAATTGGGGCAGTTATAATGCTCCACAGCGACGACAAAGGACTTATTCTCCCTCCAAAAGTTGCAGAAAATAAAATTGTAATTGTACCAATTGGGGAAGATAAAAAAGTTATGAAAAAAGCAGAAGAAATAAAAAAATCCTTGCTATCATTAAATCCAATTTTAGATAATAGAAAGGAGTATTCCCCAGGATGGAAATTTAACGAATGGGAATTAAAAGGAATACCAATAAGAATTGAAATCGGTCCTAGAGATTTAGAAAAAAAACAAGCAATAATAGTAAGAAGGGATAACAATGAAAAAAAACCAATTAAACTAACCTCATTAAAAAAAACAATTAATACTGAACTAAAAAAAATGCAGGAAGAATTATTTGAAAAAGCAAAAAAACAATTAGAAAAGAATATAATCAAAGCAAATAATTTTAAAGAACTTGTCAAAGGAATAAAAGAAAAAAAGATTATCCAATCAAATTTCTGTGGATATGCAAATTGTGAAGATGAAATAAAAGAAAAAACCAAAGGAGCAACAACCCGCTGTATTCTATTTGGCTCAAAAGCCAAAAAGAAAAAATGTATTAATTGCAAAAAAGACGCAAAATACTCAGTTTACTTCAGCAAAAGTTATTAGAAATCACACACCACTCCCTACAAAAATACAGAAATATAAAATAAATTAATTCCCAAGAACTAATTTATTCAGTTCATTTTCCATTTCAAAAGTTGTTTCAATTAATTTTTGAATTTCCTTTTCTACTTCATTCATTTTTCCTCCTTGTTCTTTTTTTTCTTTCATTTTAAATTTAAACCCAAATTAAATTCCAGAAGCAATGTCCTCAATTTAATCCAGGTTTAGCACCATTGAATTAAATTAAGGTGTATTTAATAGGACAGTTAAAACTAGATTCTTTGACCCAATTCAATCTCAGGCAAGTTCTAACTTCTGTCATATTATTAATAGAATTCGTAGATTTATAAGCTTTTTGCCGTCGTGTAATTACTTATCGGGGGGAAAAGTTATCAATCAAATCTTAACCAATAGCTCTCTCAAACCTATCCCGAAGCCTCTTCAAATCTCCTGCTCCCATTTTCGCTCCAATTGCATGTTTATGTCCCCCGCCTGTCGCCCCATCAATCCCACTCAAAATCCCTAACCCAATTTCTCTAACATTAACCTGCCCCCGCACAGAAACATTCGCACTCGCCCCTTTCACATAAGCAACAATCACAACCTTCCCTGGAAACCGATAAGAAAGTTCATTTGCCAAATTCGAACTCAAACTCAACTCCCCCCCATACTCAAAATAAACAAGTCCTTTTGAATTACGCGCAGTTTTTTTAGCTCTCTCTAAAATCCTTAAATAAACTGAATTTATCTGCCTGTATCTCTGATGAATTTTCGCATTCTCTGAACTCTCTTTCAAAATTTCAACCGGCGACTTAACTTTTAACAAAAAACCAAACATTGCAACAACATTCGTCGTCCTGTCTTTCAAAGCAAAATCCAAAAGAATTATAATCTTTCCAAAATCAGATTCATACAAAATCTCAAATGCATCCTTACTTTTTTTCCAAAGCTCATTATATTTTTTAGCAAAATCCTCTGAAAAATCAGGAACGAAATTATCTGCAATACATCCAATCATCGCCAGCCAATCCTCCTTTTTATTATCTATAATCTTGTAAGTCAAATAGCTTGTTGGCTCGCCCATTTTATTTCCAACATACGCACTATTATAATATGAAACTAATCTGCTAACAACATCAACTTCAACATCATGATGGTCAATCCAGACAACCGGAATGTTTTTCTCAGAAACCCTTTTGATAAAATCCTCTGAAACAACTGGTTTGTCTAAAATAAAAATATAATCTGAATTAAATTCTTCAACTCTCTTAAAATAACTTTCTTCAAGATTTGACTTTACTGCAATTCCTTTTCCTCTATCTATAAACCGCCTCAACATCACAAAGCTCATCAACCCATCGCAGTCATTATCAAAAAAGAAGACTGGATTTTGAGCCCTTTCAAGATGCTCACGAATTTCAATAATTTGTTTTTGGGTTAACATAAAAAATTCAGAAATGAGGAGTTAATAAATTTATCGGGGGCGGGAAATACTTAACAAAACCCATCATACTAACAATTACAAAAAACATCACAAAACTAAGTAAAATTCCATTCTTCATTAGTATTAAATAAGAAGTTATTCCTTTTAAAACTTCCTTTGACAGTATCTCCGCACAGGAATTCTAATTAATTTATCACTTTAAAATTTCGAGAAAAATATTAAACTCCCCGATTGCTCGGAGAGTTATGTCTAACCTAAAAAAATATATGAAA
>JAFCDB010000031.1 GCA_017609885.1 Candidatus Pacearchaeota archaeon | reverse complement strand
TATCAAACATTATTTCCAAGAAGTATATCATGAAATTTTGTTGCATATAATTAAAAGAAAAATAAAAGACAAAAAAAGTCATTTGTCTAATTAAGAAAGTTTTGGAAAATGGAGAGGTTAAAAGAAAGGCAATGCCTTTAGGAAATCTAACCTCTCAATTTTTCGCAAATATTTATCTCAATGAATTAGATTATTTTGTAAAACACAAATTAAGATCAAAATACTATATTCGATATGTGGATGATTTTGTTATTTTACATTCTTCAATGAAAAAATTAGAAGAGTGGAAAGAAGATATTAATAATTTTCTTAGACAAAAATTAAAATTAGCTATGCACAAAAATAAAACAAAAGTTGTTCCTTTGTCAAGAGGAATAGACTTTGTCGGTTTCAGGAATTTTTATTACTTCAGATTATTAAGAAAAAGGAACATTAAAAATATGAAAAACAAAATATTAGGATATAAAGAAGGAAAAATTAGTTTTAATAAAATTATAGTAACTTCCAGGGCTGGAAAGCTTATGTAATATGGGCTGACACTTATGATACAAGAAACGAAATTTTAAAATTTAATTTCCAAATATTTAAATATCCTCTTACCCTCAACAATTCATGAAAAATTTTCATAGAACTCTAACTTTTACAATCGCTTTGATACTTGTTGCAATTTCCCTCTCTCTCTTAGTACAACTAGAAGCAAACACCTCCATTATCCAATGCAGTTATCTCGATCCAGTTATTATTGATGTCTTGGCATTTACAGCAGCGTTATTTTTAGTTGTCGAGGGATTTTGCAGATTATTAGAGCATAAAAACGCTTCATTAAAAAGACAATTTACAAGATCTATCCGAATTGCGTTTGGTTTTGCAATATTGACACTTCACATAATGCAGTTTGTCCACAAGTAAATTTTAAAAACCCTTTCTCATTTCATAAACCATGGAACTTAACATAAAACCATTTTTCAAAAAATGCCTTCGTGTTTGGAAAGTTTTGAGAAAACCAACGCGTGAAGAATTTATTATGGTAGCCAAGGTGAGTGCAATTGGAATACTTGCAATCGGACTTGTAGGATTTATAATTGCCCTTTTCATGGGGTTTGTGATATAGGAAAATTTAAAAACACCTTTTTTTTGTAAAGTGTATTGTTCTTTAATGATTTTATAGATTAAAGAATAGGAAAAATGATTTTCGTAATAAAAGTAACCACGAACAAGGAAGACAAAGTCGTTGACTTAATAGCAGAGCATGCAAGGAAAAAAAATATTGCAGTTTACGCAATTGCAAAACCAGAGGGACTTCGAGGATATATAATTCTTGAAACACAGGACAGAGATTCAGCAGAGGACGCTTGTTTCAACTTGCCTTATGTAAAAGGAATAATTGGAAAAACAATTTCATACGACGAAGTAAAAAACATGTTGGAAACAAATATAGAGGCAGTTAATATTGAGGAAGGAGATATTGTTGAAATTCTTTCAGAACCATTCAAAAGAGAAAAAGCAAAAGTAACGCGGATTGACAAACAAAAAGGCGAAGTTGTTGTCTCACTTTTAGGAGCAGTTGTTCAAATTCCAGTTACAATTAAAGTTGATAATGTAAAAGTTATTAGAAGGAGCAACGAAACAGAAGAGGAAGGAGAGGAAGAATGATAGTTAAACTTTTAGTTGAGGGTGGAAACATGGCTCCAGGTCCTGCATTAGCACAGAAACTCGGACCAATGGGAATTAACATGGGAAAGGTAATTTCAGATGTTAATGAAGCAACTAAAGAATTTAAAGGGACAAAAGTTCCTGTAGAGCTTGATGTTGATAGTTTAACAAAAGAATTTACAATAAAAGTTTTTTCACCGCCGGTTCCAGAACTTTTGAAAAAAGAACTTGGTATTGAGAAAGGTTCAGGAGAACATAAAAAAACTAAAGTAGGAAATTTAGCAATTGAGCAAATCATAAAAATTGCAAAAACAAAACTTCTTGAGATGCTTGAGAATAATTTAAAGGCGGCTGTTAAAACTGTTGTTGGAAGCTGTGTAAGCATCGGAATTTTAATTGAGAGCAAGCCAGCAGTTGAAGTGGCCCAAGAAATTGAACAAGGAATTTATGATAAAGAAATAAATGAAGAGAAGACAGAAGTTTCTGCTGAGAAAAAGCAAGAGCTTGATGATTTTTTTAAGGAAGTTAGTGCGCAGCAAGAGGCAGTTTTGAAAAAGGAAGCTGATGAAAGGGAAGAAGCTGAGAAAAAGAAAGCTGAGGAAGCTGCTACTCAGGGGGAGGGGAAGGCTGAAGAGGGAAAAGAAGAGGAGAAAAAAGAAGAAGAGAAGAAATAATGAAATGCTCTCGAATTCGCCTGTCGGTAGAATTCTCCGCGGGAAATTAGTTAATGCAAAAAATTCAATTACCTGTGTAGATTCGGTTTCTCAGATAATGTTCCAGAAATTTGCTAAAAAGTCGGCGAGCAAAAGTTTTTCTATTAACGAGCCTACTTGAGAATTTTTCTCGAGTGCCGAGAGAAAAATTAAATCAGGTAAAGAGGAATATGTTCAAACTTTTTTATTTTTCAAAATTAGAATTTATGTTTTTCCGGACAACTCTAATCTTCTTAAGAGATGAAGATTTTGCACCTTGTTTGTTAATTCCTTTTGGAGTCTTTGGGTTGCTTACTATTTTGTCTTTAGGAGGAGTTGCAGTTATTACAAACATAATTCAATCTGTTCCAAATTCAACAGGTGGGCAAGCTTCAATAAATCTGGTGAACGATACTATTCAATTAGCTAATGTTGGAAATGAGATCGCAGAAACATTTCCGACAGCATTAAATCAACAAACACAAGAAAGATGTAACAAATACGATGAACAAGTTTGTCAGATGACAAAGGATGTGATGGATTTTTGTAAAGATACTCAAGAACTGCAAGATTAGATTAATAAGGGAAATAAACTAATTGATTTTGTTGAGAGTCATAAAGTTTGACATTAACAAGTTAATAGCTTATTTTTTTAATATTCTCAAATCACTTAGAATAAATAACCTTCTCATTAATTTTTGATATTGCTGGTGAGGAGAATTCATAATTTTTAAGAATTCCCTCAACAGATGATAGGAAGACGTCTACATTTTCAACATTATCTTTCCATTGGTATTTTAGTTTTCTAATGAATTTTTCATAATCTTTAAGATCTTCATGAACAGATATAATTAAATCTGTTTTACTGCCAACACCTTCTCCTTTAACAAATAAAATGACTTCGGGCAAGGAACTTATGAATTTGATTATAGATTCTAATTCTTTTGATTTTGAATAATCTTTCCATCTGTATAAAATAACTGCCTGAAGATTTAATCCTATTTTTTCAAAATCAATCAAAGTGTTATAGCCCTTTATTATTCCTTTTTTCTCTAGTCTTTTTCTTATTTTCAAAATAGTTGGTCTTGAAGTTTTTAGTTTCCTAGCTATTTCTTGGTCTGATATTTTGCAGTTTTTTACTAATTCTCCTAAAACTTGCCTTTCTCTTAATGTTAAGTTTATCATAATTAAATAAGATACTAAATGATATATAAATTTTACTAATAGGAACAAATAGTATCCTTTTTTTAATAATTTTGGAAAGAAAGTATATAAAAAGTAATATATTAAATAAGTTGTAAAAAGAACAAGGAAGTATTTAAGTTGATTAATTATTGGATTACAGCAAAAGGAAGCTTTTAAGACTCCTTCGCTGGAAATGCTGAGGAACAACTTAGGAGCTTTCTTTGCTTTTAATTAGTCAATAAAAAAGTGAAAGGAGGTAAAAGAAAAATGATATGGGAAGATGATTATAGAAGGGCTCTTATGGATTGTAGAGAAGATGATAAGAATTTTACAATTGCAGTTGAAATTCCAGGAGTTAATAAAGAAGATATACAGTTAGACATTACTGATAACAGGGTTATTATTAAGGCTGAGAAAAAACATGAAAAGGAAGTTGGAAGTAAAGAAAAAGGCGACTACAAATATGCAAAAAGTTATGCAGGATTTTACCAAGAAGTTTCTCTTCCAGAAAATGTAGATATTGAAAATATAGAAGCTGTTCATAAAAATGGAGTTTTAAAACTTACAATTCCTAAGAAAAAACTTGCTATTAAGAAAAAAGAAATAAAAATTAAATAATTTTTTTATAATTTTTAAAAAATAATATAAGTGAAAATGGAAAAACCAAAGGAAGAATCTAAAGAGAAAGAAGAAAGTATAGAAAAAGAATTAGGAAAACAAGAGGATAAAAAATTAAAAAAATCCTCTCCAGATGAAGTAAAAGGGTTAAAAGAAAAACTTGAAAAAGCAGAAAAATTAGCAGAAGAAAGGCTTAATCAATTAAAATATCTGCAAGCTGATATTGAAAATCTTAGAAAGAGATTTGAGAAAGAAAAGAGCGAAATAATAAGATTAGCTAATAAATCTTTAATAAGAGAATTATTAGTTGTTTTAGATAGTTTTGATGCAGCAATAAAAATAACTGAAGAAGGCAAGAATAAAAAAGGATTATTAATGTTAGAAAAAAAATTTTTTGATATCCTTGTTGAGTATGGTTTAAAAGAAATTGAAGCAATAGGAAAGAAGTTTAATCCAAATTTTCACGAGGCATTATGCAAAGAGTTTAGTAAACAACAAGATAATGAGATTATTGAAGTAATACAAAAAGGTTATATTATTAATTCAGATGTTATAAGAACAAGCAAAGTTAAAGTTTCAAAAGGTTTAAAAGACAAAGATAAATTGGAAAATAATAAATAAAATTAAAAATGGAAAAACAAAATAAACAAAAAGCAATTGAGATTGTTGTGAATTATGAAAAAAAGCAAGGAAGAAATCCAGAGCAAG
>JAFCDB010000030.1 GCA_017609885.1 Candidatus Pacearchaeota archaeon | reverse complement strand
TAAATCTATGCAAATCAAAATACTTGCAAGGATTGTTTGTTATCAAATTAAATTATTGATTCGATGCGATGATAAAATAATTAGCATCGACGTGCTAATTATTAGACACGCTCGGCAATTAGGAAAATTTATAAATGAAGAATTTATGGAGAATGTATGAAAGATAAAGAATATCCGAATGTAGTGGACTTTTTAGAAATACAAGCAGAGAAAAATATAGAAAGAGCAAGAGAGGGACAGATAGTTGGAAATGTTGTTGAAGAACATTGGTTTATTGGAAAAGATGGAAGAAAGTACAGATCTAAGGCAGAATTATATGAAGCAAATAAAAGAGGGGATGAGAGAAAAGGACGAGGCAGGAAATATCGAGGACTTACAGTTTTGATGTTGATGTTGTTTAGTTTGAGCTTTGCTTCTGCTGTTTTAATTTCTGATGTTACTCAGGGAAATTTATATTCTGGAGAATCTGCGAATGTTGTGATTGATATTAAAAATACTCTGGATGATGATATTGAAGATGTATCATTGAGTGTTGTTTTAGAAGGTTTGCCTTTTATTACTTTAGGCGGAAGTGAGGATAGTGAGGCTAAAATTGGAGATGGAAAGACAGAGAGTTTTAGTTTTCGATTGAAAGCATCGCAAAATGTTGAGCCAGGAGATTATAATCTTCCATACCTTTTAACTTATAATGTTCAAAATGGAAGTCATGTTCAGAAAATCGGAAGTGTGGGAATTGTTGTTGGAGCTAAAACTGAGTTGGAATTTAGTGCAAGTGCTGACGGGCCTGCAATTGTCGGACAAAAAGGAAAAGTTACTTTAGAAATAAGGAATCTTGGTTTTGGGGATATTAAATTTATGAGTATGAAAATTTCGCCACAGGGATATACTTTATTAGAGAGTGGGGATGATTATCTTGGGACTATTGGTTCTGATGATTTGGAAAGTGCGAGCTTTGATGTGATTTTTAATGATGAGGATGCAAAATTAATTGCAACAATTACATATAAAGATTTTGAGAACAATGAAATTAGTGAGGATATTGAGTTGGATTTGACTGTTTATTCTCGGAGTAAGGCACTTGAACTTGGATTGATAAAGAAAAGTTATGTTGGAGTTTACATAGGAGTTATTGTTGCACTAATTGTTCTTTGGTTTGTTTATAGGAGTGTTAAGAAAAGAAGACGAAGGAAGAAAAAGGAGGCATAGCCCATGATTTTTGATTATTTTGCTCTTGCTTTGGGGAACCTTAAGCATCGGGGTGTGAGAAGCTGGCTGACAATGCTGGGGATTTTTATTGGTATTGCTGCAGTTGTTTCACTGATTTCTTTAGGGCAGGGTTTACAGGCAGCTGTTGTCGGGCAATTTGGTGCATTGAGTGTTGATACCCTGACAATTAATAATGCAGACACAGGTTTTGGGCCGCCAGGAAGCACTGCAGTAGTGCCTTTGCAGGAACATGATTTAGAGATTGTTGAAAATACTCGGGGTGTGAAACTTGCTGTTGGGCGATTGATAAAATTTACAACTGTGGAATACAATGATGTGATAAGTTATAATTATATTGGAGATGTTCCTGAAAATAGAGAAAAGAGAGATTTTGTTTATAATTCTGCGAGTGTTAAGGTTGATGAGGGGCAGTTGTTAGAAGAAGGAGATAGTGGGAAGGTTTTTTTAGGCAGTGATTTTAAAGATGGCGATTTTGGAAAAGAAATTAGAGTTGGAAGCAGATTGAAAATTAATGGCGAGCAATTTGAAGTTGTTGGTTTTGCAAAAAGCACGAGCAGTTTTACAGGTAATAATGTTATTTTTATGCTGACTGATGATATGAAGAGACTTTTGGAAATTAATGATGAATGGAGCATAATTGAGGCGCAGGTTGAGAATAAGGATGAGATTGAGGAGGTTGCAATGAAGATTGAGGATGAATTTAGGCAGGATAGAGATTTGGACTTGGGAGAGGAGGATTTTTCAATTCAGACGCCGACTCAAAGTTTAGAGGGAGTGAATAATATTTTGAATATAATTAATTTGATTGTTTCTGGAATTGCTGCGATTTCGCTTTTTGTTGGAGGGCTTGGGATTATGAATACAATGTATACTTCTGTTTTAGAAAGAACCAAGGAAATTGGAGTGATGAAGGCAATTGGTGCAAAGAACAGCGATGTGCTGATGATTTTTTTAATTGAGGCAGGGTTGTTGGGATTGGTTGGAGGGGTTGTTGGAGCATTAATGGGGTTGGGGCTGGCAATGGGGGTGGCAAGTATAGCAGGAAATGCATTAGGAATTGATTTCGGAGTTAGGATTTCTTACCCCTTGATTTTCGGGGCAATTGCATTTTCATTTTTTATTGGAGTTGGTTCAGGAATTTTACCTGCAATGCAGGCAAGTAAATTAAAACCAGTGGAGGCGCTGAGAAGTTAGATGATACAAGATTATTTTTCAATTGCAATGAGAAATTTGAGGAAGCGGAAACTTCGTAGCTGGCTGACTATGGTCGGGATTTTTGTTTCTGTTGCGACGATTTTTACTTTAGTTAGTTTATCTTTAGGTTTACAATTTGCAGTTGAAGAACAATTTGAGATGTTAGGAAGTGACAAGTTTTTTATTCAGCCAAGGGGGATGTTAGGGCCGCCGCAGGCAGGGGCAGCTGTTGAAATGACAAAGCAGGATGTTGAGATTGTTGACAAGACAAAGGGAGTTATGAGGACAACATATTTTACAATTGGAAGTGCTGAAGTTAAGTTTAAAGATGCGACAAGGTATTATTCTGTGTTTGGGATTCCGATTGAGGGGCTTGAATTATATGAAGAGACAGGGAGCCTGGAAATTGAAGAGGGCAGGGATTTGGAAAAAGGAGATAGAGGGAAAATTATAATCGGGAATCATTACAAGAGTAGGAATATTTTTGGAGAGCAAGTTAAAGCAGGGGACAAGTTTATTATTAATGGGCAGGAATTTAAGGTTAAAGGAATTTTACAGATAATTGGAAATCCAGATGATGACCGGTTGATTATGATGGGGGCAGAGGATTTTGAAGAATTATTTGAAACAGGAGATAGAGTTGATTATATTATGGCGCAGACAAATGAAGGTGAGGATATTAATGAAGTTGCTGAAAATGTCGAGAGGAAACTACAGAAACATCGAGGAGTTGATGAGAAAACGCAGGACTTTACGATTTTAACTCCTGATGAAATTCTTGCGATTTTTGGAACTATTCTGAATATAATAACTGCGTTTTTAGGGGGGGTGGCTGCGATTTCGCTTTTTGTTGGAGGGCTTGGGATTATGAATACAATGTATACTTCTGTTTTAGAAAGAACCAAGGAAATTGGAGTGATGAAGGCAATTGGGGCAAAGAATGGCGATATGTTGATGATTTTTTTAATTGAAGCAGGGTTGTTGGGATTGGTTGGAGGGGTTGTTGGAGTTTTTTTAGGTTATGGAATTTCTAAAGGGATTGAAGTGATTGCAACTAGGCAGTTGGGGACAACTTTATTGCAGGCAGCTGCTCCGTGGTATTTAATTTTAGGATGTTTGTTGTTTGCGTTTTTGACTGGAGCGATTTCTGGGAGTTTGCCTGCTTGGAATGCGAGTAGGACAAATGTCGTTGATGCGTTGAGGTATGAGTAGGGAAATTTTCATTCACTAATTATTTAAAGTTTAATTGAGAGTTTAATTTATGAATTTTGAGGTTGATGTTTCAGACAGGATTTGCTTAGTAGAAATTACGTTGTTTGTATTGCAGACAGGGACGGAATAATAAGATACTGTCTACTAAACATCACATTTAAGTAGTTTGATTGCCTCCTTGTTAAAAGGAGGTTTAATCTAATGAAACTTAAATGTCCAAATTGTAAATCAAAAGATGTCAGAAAAAGAGGATTTAGAATTAACAAAATTGGAAAAAAACGAAAATACCAATGTTACGATTGTAAAAAATGGTTTGTTGAAGATGATGGCTTCAAAAGAATGAGAAATAAAAAAGAAATAATTGCAAGAGCGGTTCATCTCCACAATGAAGGACTTTCACTTTTCCAGGTGAAAGATCATCTCTGGCAACACGATGGAGTGAAGGTCACAAGAGAAACAATAAATCGCTGGACAAAAAAAT